>JALQWE010000538.1 GCA_023258825.1 Planctomycetaceae bacterium
GTCTGGTTACCGTTGGGCAGGTGTTGCGAGTGTTGCTGACAGCGATCCCGGTGGAAGCGGTCAGCACCATGGGAATGCCGGAAGATGATCCTTATCGACTGCCCCATGATCCGCCGGTCTGGAATGACTATCGTTCCATTCTGTCCGCTGCGGGACTGGCGATTGAATTGCAGCCGATTTCCCGCTGGCAGTTCTACGATGCGGTGGATTCTCGGGATCACGTGCTGACGATTCAGACGGGCGATCAGGCGCTCTGGGCCAATCTGCTGCTGACGGTGGGCGTGCGCAAGTCTGGTGAGTGATCGAGTGACGGAGAATGTGCAGGGACGATAGTTCCTGTCAGCATTTCGCAGGCGTCACTTCCCCGGAGGAGGGCTGATTTCTCCGGGGCCTTTCTGAGGCTGGCGGCGGTGCGTTTGGCGCACGCGTGCGGGGGAGTTGGAACTGATGCAGTCTGAGCGAATTGAATCTCTGGACGACCCTCGTCTGGACATCTTTCGTCAGTTGAAGACCACGAATGCCACGCGTGATTCACGACTGTTTGTAGCGGAAGGCACGACGGTTGTTGAGCGTGTGCTGAAGAGTGGTTTTGAGGTGCGGAGTGTCCTGATCAGTGATCGCAAATTCGCGGGTTTTCAGGAGCGGTTGCCACAGGATGTTCCGATTCTGCGGCTGCGACAGGAACTGGCAGAAGAGCTGGTGGGCTTTGTCTTTCACAGCGGGGTGATGGCCAGCGCGGTCAGACGCCCTGCTCCGCCGCCCCGTGACTGGATCGCTCCGACGGGTCGTGGTCTGATTGTCGCGGGGGATCGCGTGACGGACCCGGAAAACGTGGGGGCTCTGATTCGGATCGGGTCAGCGTTTGGAGCATCGGGTGTGGTGTTTGGCGACGGCTCGGCGGACCCGTTTTCCCGACGTGTGCTGCGCGTGTCGATGGGAAACGGTCTGTTCCTGCCAATTGTGGAAACTGCAGACCTGCGAAGCTACCTTGAGATGCTGATTCGGGACTTTGGATTCCGGCTGTGTCTGACAGTGCTGGATCCGACGGCGCAGGTGTTGTCTGGCTTTCGGTTTCCGGATCGGACAATTCTGGTGCTGGGGAATGAGTACGACGGAATTTCAGAGCTGGTGCGGAGTCTGCCGGCGGATCGGCTGACGATTCCCATGCTGAATGGCACGGATTCTCTGAATGTAGCGATTTCTTCGGGTATATTCCTGCATCAGTATCGCAGTCAGTACCCCGGAGTTTGAATTGGGGAAGATTGAGCGAGGGCGTTGACGACTTCAGGATGGCGGGTGTTCTGAAGAATCGAGCAGAACTGTCGGAAAAAGACCGGAATTCACTTGCGTTTCCTCGGGAAATGGAGGAAGTGTGGTGAACGAATCGAATTGAACCTTCGTCGGCGAACTTCCATGCAGGCCATCGAATATCTACGGGAATTGATTGCATACCCCAGCGTCAGTTCACAGTCCAATGTTCCGATTTCGGATCACGTGGAGGGCTGGCTGAAAGGGATGGGATTTGACACGGAGCGTGTCAACTATGTCGATGCGGCAGGCGTGTGTAAGTCGAACGTGATTGCGCGGAAAGGTCCGGAATCGGGGACGGGGCTGGCGTGGTTCGGGCATACGGATGTGGTGCCCGTGACGTCCTGGAATTATGCGAAATCCGGGCCGTGGCAGGCGGATATTGCGGATGGCCGAGTGTACGGGCGAGGTTCCTGTGACATGAAGGGGCCCGTGGCGTGCATGCTGGCCGCGATGTATTCGCTGGCCGCCCAACCGTTGACGGCGCCGCTTTGGTTTGTCGTCACGGCGGATGAAGAAATCGGAATGCCGGGAGCCCGGGCTGTTGTCGACCATTCGCTGATATACCGTGAGATCGTCCGGTCGCAGGCTCGATCGATTATTGGTGAGCCGACGGGATTGCAGGTGGTGTATGCGCACAAGGGTGGGCGTTCGATTCGTGTGACATCGCATGGTCGGGCGGCACATTCCAGCACGGGACTGGGCGTGAATGCCAATCTGGCCATGATTCCGTTTCTGCAGGCGGTGTACGAGATCCATGGGGAACTGGAAACACAGCCTCAATGGCGGGACGAACGATTTTCTCCGCCGACGCCGACCCCGAATCTGTTGCTTTGCGATCCGAATACGGCGATGAACATCACCTCAGCGTTGTCGCAGTGTACTCTGTATTTTCGCCCCATGCCGGGACAGGACGCAGATGGGCTTGTCGAACGACTGCGGGCGTTAGCGACGCGGTCTGGTCTGCAATTTGAACTGGTGTTTTCGGGCGAACCGCTGTTCAGTGATCCCAGCGGTCCGCTGATTTGTGAGCTCCTGCAATTGAGCGATGCGGACCGGCCGCGGACAGTGGCCTATGGAACGGATGGTGCTGTGTTTACGGAGTTGCAGAATATCGCTGTGTGGGGCCCCGGCGATATTGCTCAGGCACACACCGATGACGAATGGATCAGCCTTGAGCAGTTGGAACGCGGAACAGACTTGTATCGTCAGGCAATTCAGCGCTGGTGCTGCTGAGTGTTGCGGTGTGCGTGCGACGTCGGGAAAGGCAGGTCTGGCAGATTATTTTTTCTGCCGCTGATAGATTTCTGTCAGCACGTCTTCCACGGTGCGGAACTTCTTCCCGGGCTGCATCACGGTTTCGATACGTTCCCGGGCATCCTGTGGCGTGTGTCCAACGCTGAGCAGTGCTTCGTAGGCTTCTGACATCAGGTCGGAAGCGGTATCGACGGCGTCGGGGATTCGGCTGGCGATCATCAGCGCGAATCGCGTCATTTTTCGACGGAGTTTCGCGACGATGCGTTCGGCCATTGCGGGGCCGATACCCGGCAGTGTGCTGAGATTCTTGACATCCTGTTCCTCGATCGAGACCGCGATTTCGCGAACAGGTCGGACCATCGCCCGGAGTGCTTTTTTTACGCCCACACCATCCACGGAACAGATGTTCAAAGAATTCCAGTTCAGCTTCGTTCATGAAGCCGATCATGCGCGGGGTGAGCCTTCCCTGCTGCGGATTGCCATCGAGGTATTCGATAGTCCTGAGACTGACTTCGGAGTTGAGCTTTGTCTGCAACTGCCGACGCACAATGTCCGGAAGCAGCACTTCGTAATCAAAACCGCCGATCCGAATGGTGGCGCAGGTTTCGTTCAGACCAACCAGTAGTCCATTGATGCGTGTGATCATGTGCAGAAATTCTGAAAACCAGAGGGGAAGGAATT
>JALQWE010000539.1 GCA_023258825.1 Planctomycetaceae bacterium
ATTCAGAGTTCGTGGCCAGGAAGGCTCAGAGCCGCAGGAAGCTGAAGACATGACGATCGACACAAAAACTTTTGCCTGCACCCGTGATTCCCGCTCCCCTGATTTTCGTTGCAATAGGTGTGTGATGGTACGATTGACGCTTGCTTTGCTGATGGCTCTTGCGTGTCTGGCGGGGAGTGTCTCAGCGCAGGAACAGAAAACGGACCAGATCTCTGCACCGCCAGGCCTGCGAGTCTTCTTCGCGTCTCACAGTCTGATGTGGTATGTCCCCAAGCCCCTTGGCGAGATGGCCGAAGCGGCCGGGATTCAGGGGCACACGCTGGTCGGCCTGCAGTCGCTCGGAGCTTCCCGAACTCTTCAGCACTGGAATCTGCCGGACGACAAAAACACAGCGAAGCAGGCACTCAAAACGGGCGAAGTCGATGTGTTCATCATGTCGCCGATTTCGTTTCCCGATGAAGGGATTGAGAACTATGTGCGGCTGGGGCTGGAACACAATCCGGGGATGCGATTTCTGATTCAGCTTTCGTGGGGCGGCGGGGACATCGACAATCAGGATTTCCCCAAAGGCGCGTTCGACAACGTCGACAAGGAAAAAACGCCGGAACAGCTCAGGGCACTCAACGAGCGTAACATCCGGGCCGGGGAAGCTCAGGCCGCCGAACTCAACAAAAAGTACGGCAAGGGTCGACACGTAGTGGCCCTCGTTCCCAGCGCTCAGGCCATGGTGACTCTGCGGACGAAAATCGCCGACAAAGAATGGCCGGGCCTGACGCAACAAAGCGAGCTTTTTGTGGATGCCGTTCATCCCTCCGCCCCGATGGAGGCGCTCAACACGTACCTGCACTTCGCGGTTCTTTATCGTCAGAGTCCGGTGGGCCTGCCAATGCCAACGCTGCTGAAGAATGCCGGACGGGACGCGTGGGATGAAAAATTCAATCGCTCACTGGAAGAACTGGCCTGGGACACGGTCTCGAAGTATCCCGGTAGTCTCGTGACCACGGCAGAGGAACCGCAGCCATGACGGAGAATCTCTTCGATGGCATTCCGCACAACATGCCCGGCGAAGTCGTCCAGACGCTGCTCCAGGCAGACAACATTCGCATCGAACGCATCGTCTCTCACGGCCACGTCTCAGCGGCAGACTTCTGGTACGATCAGCCGCAGCACGAGTGGGTGATTGTCCTGCAGGGAAAGGCGAGATTGCAGTTTGAGGATCGCATGGTCGAGATGCAGGTGGGCGACTTCATCAACATCCCGGCGTTTCAAAAGCACCGCGTGGACTGGACGACGCCTGATGAACCGACGGTGTGGCTGGGAGTGCGGTATGGAAACGGAACCACCTGACACTGTGCCTCCGGAAAGACCAACTGGTCGTCACGGTCCGGCTGCAATCTCTCTTCGCACACAACACGAAAGTTCAACCCGGTCGACGTTCCTGTCGGAACACAGCACCACCTGAAATCTGAGCATTCAGAGAGGGTTTCGGGGGGACACCTGAAGTGCTGTCTCTCTGGCGGATTCGGCCGTGAAAAATCACGATTGTCCGTTTCGTTGAAGCGAATGCCGGCGATGGGCCGGGACATCAGCCTTTCGCCTTCTCTGGTAACGGCTGGAGATCGCTGCGTGTCCACGGGGACGCAGACGTCATTGCCGGTGGCGAATCAGAGCCGGGGTTTGTAGGATAGTTGTTCCCCCGGTGCTGAACAGAGTCGCTGAGGGATTCCGCGAAACGACAGGTCTGTGAGCATGTTTCACTGCTGAGAGGTGGCTATGTCCGCCCCGGCGCCCGGCCGCATCGAAGACGTTTCACGGTTGATATTCCTGTTCTCCAGCCTGTTGCCAAAGGAGCACCTGCGACATGACAGCCACTGCCATGATTCGAAGTTTGATGATCGCCTTCGCCTCTGTGCTGCTCGTTCCCGACGGGATCGATGCGGCTGAGACTGTCAGCATTCGTCAGACCGATTCTTCAACTCTGACGATCACTGTGAACGATCAGCCGTTTACGATCTACAACTACGGTCCAAAGCTTCCCAAGCCGTTTTTTCTGCCGGTCACGACGGCCGGCGGCGTTGTGCTGAATCGGGCGCTGGAAGATGCTTCGGATGCGGATCATCCGCACCACAAGGGCATCTGGAATGCCATCGATGAAGTCAACGGGGTCAAATTCTGGGCCGAAAAAGGTGTGATCCGAAATACGGCGGTTGAGATTCTGACGGCCAGCGGATCGACGGCGTCCTTCAGAGCCACAAACGAATGGCGGCATCCGGAATCGGGTCGCCCCGAAGTGGTAGAGACCGTGACCGTCACGATATATCCCAATCGTCTGCTGGTGTACGACATGACGTTTTCAGCGCCCGAAAACAGCGTGGTGTTCGAAGACACGAAAGAAGGCTTGTTCGGCTTCCGTGTCGCGCCTTCCATGAAGGAGAAAAACGGTGGTCGGGTCGTCGCCAGTGATGGATCAAAAACCACGGCTCAATGCTGGGGCAAGCCATTTTCGTGGGTGGACTACAGTGGTGAGGTGGGTGGAAAAACTGTGGGTGTGACGATCATGGATCATCCCGACAACTTCCGCCCTTCACGTTATCACGTTCGTGACTACGGTTTGTTCTCGATCAGTCCATTTGGCGAAAAGGCCTACACAAACGGGGCTCAGGACGCTAAGCCTGTGGAGTTGAAACCCGGAGCCACTCTGCGACTGCGTTATGCGATGTATTTTCACGATGGTGATGCGGCCGGTGCCGGCATCGAATCAGCATGGCAGCTCTTTTCCGGAAAATGAAGGCCCTCGGAACATGTCTCCGCCGCCGCCCTGGTGTTTCGCTGCTGCGGAGACTGCCTTGTGGTCAGGTTTTCCGGACCGTCTATCGTCAATCCCGTCTGTGTCCCGCATTTCAGCGATTCCAGACGAGTGTTTATCCCTGACGCGGCCGCCTTCGTGCAGAGTTTCCCTGACAGAGAGCTTGATTCCCTGTGCCCGTGCATCTGCTGTTTCCCTTGTTTTCCAGTTTCGTGTTTGTGTTCGGCATGTTGTTCGCCAAGCAGGCGATTGTTCGCGGGGCAAGTCCCTGGACCGGGACATTTCTGGCGAACTTCTGGCTGGGCCTGTTCTGGTTGATCGTCGGGCTGCAGCAGGAGCAGATGCTGCCTCTCGGTGACTGGTGGCAGGCAGCGCTGGTTGCCGTATGTTTTGTGGCCGGGCAGATGTTCACATATCTGGCCTTTCAAC
>JALQWE010000540.1 GCA_023258825.1 Planctomycetaceae bacterium
GAATTCCCGTTTACCTCGATCTTCATGGGCTGGCTGCAGAGAATGAATCGCACGCGCCAGCGAAGAACTCACGCCGGGTACCGAAGCCAGCACCTCTTCCGAAGCCGAATTGATATCAATTCGACCGTAAATGGCCCGATCCATGGTGAGACAAAACACGTCCTCCAGTTCCGGCAGCATCCGACTGATCGTCGCGGCATCGGCTGCCCATGGAGACTGCAGTACCCGATCCTTTCCCTCAACAGTCACACGCACCTGACCACCAAAGAGATCCACAATCGAACGAAACTCAAAGGAAGGATTTCCATCCAGTACCAATCCGCCACGAGAGTATTCATGCACGGCCACGTTCTTCTTTGGCTGATTCAATTGCCCCAGCTGCAACTTCAATCGATCGTTGGCGTTCTCCAGCCGCTCCATCAGCCGCAACCGCTGATCCTCCCCTTCATCGGGTCTGATGTCGTCAAGCCAGGTGATTCCATGCAACCGACCGGCCACAATAAACAACGCCGCCTCCGCCCCCAGCCGCGGCAGAATCTGATCGTACAACTTCGCCAGCTCCGTGGAATTCAGATGAATCCGGGGCTTACCCTCTGGACTGGCCTGCGACTCCGCACTCACCAGCGTCAGATAACCCGCGATCCCTGTCTGAAGTACGCCGTCCTGATTGTCATCCGGTTCCTGCAGGCCACCGTCATCTTCTTCAGGATCCAGAATTCCATTCTGATTCTGATCTTCTCCAAACAGGATTGCTGCCGTCATTCCTCGCACCGATAACAATTCGGACAGATCTTCACACATCGCATTTCTTGGAACACGCGGAGTCGCCTGAGCGAGGTACCACTCCGCCTCAGCCCCGAACTCCGACGGCTCATTGTCTTCATCAATCCAGTCCAGCAGCGAATCCGCCAGGGGAACTGTCATTCCGGGTATCACCGTCAGTCGGCGACGTGCCTGCGGACGCCGAGTGGCCTTGAGCGGCAACGATCTGAGATTCAGCTTTGACGATTCATTCAACCAGCCGAATTCCGGTTCCATGTGCTGACCTGTCGGCAGCTGCCGTAGCAGCGTCAGACGACCAGATTCGCCGTCCGCCATCGGCATGGCCACGGATGTCTTTCGCATCTCGCGTCCGGGGTTCTGCAAATCTGCAACAGCAAGTTCCACAGCGGATTCCGCCAGCTGACGCCGCTTCAGATGCTGCAGCCCCATTTTTGTCGCCCCGAATTCCGTCACCATCAGCGAGGAAAAGGAGTACACGGCAAAACTCAGCAGTGCCACAACCACCAGCACCAGCAACAGCACAAAGCCGCGTCGAGAGTCCGCAGCAGCCAAAGTCCGGTCAGAGCATCGCTGCATCTCACTGCTCCGCCGCTGGAATAGTGATGATGAAGACCTCCGACGGAATGCTTTCCGTCCATTGTATCCGACACTCCACCGCCAGCGGCAGACGCTGTAACTCTTCACTGTTCCAGCGATTGACCCAGCGATCACCGTCGAGGTAACGGAATGACATCGACCGCACACGATCAGAAATCCTGATCTCGGTCACACTGGGATCTTCCGCCATCGCAGAGGAAACCCAGGGCACGATCCGTCGGATCAGCGCCGGAGCATTGTGCGCCCTGACAAGTGACGTCGTAACAGCTCGGTCATCCTGAAAACTCAGAACTCCACGCAACGCCTGCCCATTTGACCAGACAATGTGGGCAGCCTCGTCGCCGTACCTTTGTGTATTCGGAAATCTGTGACTGGTCTTCGTGGCAAACACTGCCAGCCACGTCGTTTCTCCCACAAGATTTACCGGATGGGCTGCAATCGCCTGATCGGGGATCGTCAGCAAGTCCTGCGACTCCAGCACACGTTCGTCACCCCCACCGAACTCAGAAAAACTGCTCTCACCCAACCCGGGTCGCTGCAGCACTTGCCGCTTCACAGGTGATGTACGTCGCAGAGTTCCTCTAAGATCCATCGCCAGATCCTCGTACAGGCCGCGCCGCAAAGCGGCCAGCCCGACGTTGTCCTGCGAAAGTCCCCGGTATTTCCAGAACAGATTCAACGACACCGCGATTGAGCTCATCAGCATGCCCGTCAGGGCCAGCGCCAGCATCAGTTCCACCAGCGTCATGCCCCGCCGCAAATGTCCCGCACGACACCCACACGATCTCAGAAAGCCGGGCCCTCGCATTGCGCTACCTCGACTTTCGTGATTCTGAGGATGTCTTACGAATCGAGGACGTCTGTCGGACACCAGGAATCTTCTCGGGAGCACGGACAAGTCGAACCAGCGTCCATCGGCTCCAGCGCTCCTGTCGCCCGCCAACCCGGTAAACCGAAACACGCAGCAACTGCAGTCCTTCAAAGTCTGACGGCAACAATTCCGCTGACCAGCGCCAGTCGTTCCGACCGGGAAGCACCTGATCAGTCACCGGCAATCGTCGCAGTCCCTCGGCCTGCAGCAACTCCAGTTGCGTCTGACACCTCAGGGCAGCCTCGGTACTGAGTTCAGATCGCAGGGCTGCGTTGATTCCCACGGAGGCCTGATGGCCGAGTGCTGCGAGAGCGCCGGTCAGAATAGCCACCGCCAGCACCACCTCCAGCAGTGACAAACCGACTCGCCGACCGCCTGAACTGGTCAGATGGTCGCTGCTTGTCACGTTGGAATGCTGCCTCGACGCTGCCATGCCTGATCTGCCCCTCGGAGTTTCAATTTCCCCACACCGAGGATCACCTTCGCTTGAAAACGGTCAACTATCCGCGTCGCCCACCCTGCAGACAGAGTCTGCCAGTCAGGCAGTAACTCCAACGGCGACCGATCGCTCTTTGACAGTTTAATAGTGAAAGCGGCAGCCACCGCTACGAAACTCTCTTCGCCCACTGTGAGAGGTGTTGTATTTCCGCAACCAGTCCGCAGAATCGGAGATTCGATTTGCCGCAGGCTTTATGGCCCGTCCGGAAGTCATCGAGCACCAGTGAGCCCCACTGGCGCGGGCCAACCGTTGTTCAGTACACGCAAAGTCCGCAGCAGCGTCGGCGCGGTGACGGCACCGACGACACGCAATCCAGGTCCCGTGCAATGACGCGAATTCCTGAGACTACTCACGAAAGACAGGCTCACTTTCGACCATCCGGCAACATCGCCACCCTTGATGAATGTGGCCACCAATGGTGGATGCACGGTGAGGATCAGGATCCATCAGCAGCAGCACTGCTGAAGTGCAGCCCTGGTGC
>JALQWE010000053.1 GCA_023258825.1 Planctomycetaceae bacterium
GAAGGTGGGGGCAGGTTCGCGCCGTTTTCGAGTGCGAGTGCGAGTACGAAGGCGGGGGAAGGTTCTCGCCGTTTTATTCAGCCCAGAACCAGAGTTCCAATTTCGTAAAACAACACTACGCCCAGCACATCAATCATCGCCGCAATCAGTGGATTCGACATGATCGCCGGGTCCATTCCCAGTCGCCGAAACAACAGAGGAAACAAGGTCCCCGCTGATGTTCCCAGGGTCACTACCGTGACCACCGTGGCGGCAATGACCGAAGATTCATAGACCGTACGGCCAAACCACAGCCACGCCACTGTGAAGTCCATCAGGGCCAGCCCCGCCCCAAGACACAACCCAATCAACACCTCACGCATCACCAGCGAGTTGTCAATCGATGCCCCCGAACCGCCCCGCGAATCGCCATGCTGCAGGGCAAACATGCGAATGAATAAGGTGGCCGATTGCGATCCTGCATTTCCGCCGCTCGCCATCACCAGCGGCAGAAACAACAGAATCAATGATGTCAATCCGGTCGTTACCGGTGTCGCAGACTCCGCCGTGGTGCTCAGCCGATAATGGTCGATCACATGCGCATTCATCAGAGCCACGATCGAAAGAAACAGCAGCCACACTCCGCGCTTCCACAGAACAACGTTCAGTGGCGTGTCCTGGTAGGTATCCTCCAGCGGCGCAACAGCACTCTGCAGATATGCGTCCTCCGTCGCTTCCTCCTGCACCACGTCCAACGCGTCGTCGTGCGTCACAATCCCCACCAGGCGGTCACCGTCATCCACAATCGGTACGGCAATGAAGTTGTATCGCGCCAACATCTGCGCTGCGACGGTACGCGGCTCCGTAGCCCGCACCCGGATCGGATCTCGCTGCATGATCTCTGACAAACGAGTCTCCGGACGCGCCAGAATCAGTTCCCGCAGAGAAATGAAGCCTTCGAGTAGCCGATCCTCGCCCAGAATGTACACGTAGTAAATCGTTTCACTGTTCGGCGCCTGCAGCCGCAGGCGCGAGATAGCGTCCTGCACCGTAATTGAAGCCGGCAGAGACGCATACTCCGTGGTCATCACCGCGCCCGCACTGTCCTCGTCATACGATAACAGTCGCCGAATCTCGTTCCGCTCGGCCTGCGCGATCACCCGCAAGGCCCCCTCGCGACGTGATTCCGGGAGCCGCGACAACAGGTCAACACGGTCGTCCGCCGACATCCACTCCAGCAGATGCGACAGCCGCGCATCATCCAGCGATTCCACCAATTCCGTCTGTCGACGCAGGGAGATAAACTCAAAAATCTCAACCCGCAACTGGTCAGCCGCCTGGTCCAGCACGGTCCAGACCTGGCTGTCGTCCAGCTCTTCCAGAATCTCAGCCACCGACGCCGGGTGGACCACTCCGCAAAACGCCGCCAGCCCCGGGAGATCCTGCTCCTGAAGCATTTGCTGCACGTCCGGGAAAATCAATGTCTGATAGGCGTCCTGCACGGGAGGTGACCTCCGAATTGTACACGTGCAGCTCTGTCAGCTTACACGTTGCATTTCTGATCCCATCAGGGACACGGACAACACGCGAAAACCACCGCAAGTTCGCCCAAACGCACTGGCCTCAGTGCGGCGATCCATCACCCACAACCAAAAAAAATCCCTGCGGGAGAACTCCAGCAGGGATCCATGCAATTCCTGTCGAACAGACCGACCAAAGTCGGTACTGCCACTAACGCTTGGAGAACTGGAAGCTGCGGCGGGCTTTCTTGAAGCCATACTTCTTTCGCTCGACCATGCGGTCGTCGCGAGTCAACAAGCCGGCGTTTGCCAGATCATGATGCCAGTTGGGGTTCATGCCCTGCAATGCACGAGCAACACCCAGGATGATCGCACCAGTCTGACCAGTGATCCCGCCACCCTGAACACGAACGGAGACGTCCACCTGATCGACCTTGCCGACCACGCGAATCGGAACCATCACGCTGTCACGGTCTCGCTCAACACGCAGGTAGTCTTCCAGCGGGCGACCATTGACAGTGAAGACACCCGATCCCTCTTTCACTCGCACGCGAGCCACTGACGTCTTGCGACGGCCAGTTCCCATCGCGACGCCAAATCGGTCCACCTTGCCGCGAATCGTCGGCTGGTAATTCGGGTCGCTCGTCGTGCCAGCAACACCGCCAATCGACAACTCTGGCAGCTGTGATGAAGGCAACTCAGGAGCTGATACACCGTCCGAACTCAATGAAGGATCCATACTCATACCGATCAATGACACCAAAACTGTTGGTTCGAGAAAACTGCGAGACGTCAGTGCTCGCAACGAAATTCTTTCCCGGCTTAACCCGCTCCATCAACCGCGGATCCCTCCAGGATCTGCCGAACTCACAAGCCCGACAAAACTATTCGCCCTTGGCCTTATTCGCGGGCAACAAGTGCGCCGGAAATGGCTTCGGCTGGTTCGACTGATGCGGATGCTCAGTGCCCACGAAAATTCGTAACTTCTTCAACATATGACGACCAAGCTTGTTCTTCGGCAACATCCGACGAACAGCTTCCTGAATCAACAACTCAGGGCGAGTCTGAACAGTTTCGACCGCAGTTCGCACTCGACGACCGCCAGGAAAGCCCGTGTAACGAGCGTATTCCTTCTTGGCCATCTTCGTGGTCAAGTACGGCACGTCCTCGTGCTGCATCGAATTGCCTGTGAATCGCACACGACCACAGTTCAACACGATCACAAAGTCGCCCGTGTCCACATGCGGTGTATATCCGGGCTTGTGCTTACCCATCAACACAGTGGCAATCTGAGTCGCCAGACGTCCCACAACGTGGTTGTCCGCGTCAATGACAAACCATTCACGGTCATTGACTTCTTCTTTTTTCGCCATCCATGTTTTGCCAATTGCCAGCATGGAACCATCTATCCTTGCTCACCAGTTGCATGAGCTGTTCAAAAGTACAGTAAATGTGGCTTGTGACTGAAAACCACTTCACAATCACGTTCAAATTTTCGTCGCTGGTTCGCTCACCACCGTCGCAATGGCAAACCACAACCCCACATGCTCTTCGACCACACCACAGAAATTGCCGCCTCTTTTTCAAAAGATGACGTCTGTTTATCGGCCCTGAACAAAGGGAAGTCGAGCAGTCTAGTGAAATCCTGAGGCACAATCAATGCAGTTGAGGACAATTCGGAGCAGCCAGCAGAATGATTACCGCTTGACACGCGGATTTTAACAGGTTTTCCCACGCCCTAAAGCCCCACGCTCCGTTTCCCAGCGCCCTTTCACCCGATTTTTTCCGGATTCTCAACGCTTTTTCCAGCGATTCCGCATTTTCTCCAGCCTCCCCAGCCCCTGATTCTTCTCTGTCTTCGAAATCCCTTCCACGTCAATCTCAAGAAATTCCCGTTCCAGCTCGGTCCAGTTCAACGGCTTCTCACGTTCCACAGGCTCCGCTCGCGTCGCTACCATTCGCCCCACACGCGGTCGCCGCACTCCACTCAGCCCCCGCAAGACCGCCCCAGGATTCGCTGACTCCAGCAGCTCCAGAAACTTCTCGCTGTCCAGACACGTCGCTCGTCGTCCCCCCGCCGCCTTGTGCAGCCGATGATCGCCCGATACGACCAGCACTTGCCCCGGACTGCTGTGCGTTCCCAGCATCCGCTCAATCTCAGCATCCGCGTCCCGACCGCCGGCCGAGTAACAGATCGTGAGCCCACCGCGTTCGGCACGCGTCACGCTCCCGGCCCCGACAACCTCACCTTCAGCCTCCTGACGCACAGGCGCGTCAAACACCAGCGTGGTGTCCGATAAAGTTCCCGCATCCAGTCGCTGCTGCAACATGGCGACCAACCGCTGCCGCGCTCGCTCAAGATCCCCCGGCGCATGCCGACGACGTCCCAGTCCCGCTGCATGCAACAGGTTGTAGCCGTCGATAATCAGGTAAATCCTCGCCATCCGCTGCTCGCCCCTTCCCGCCAACCATCCTCCGTGACCATGCTCACCTTGTCAATCCGCCACCCATCCCGACCAACCTCTTTGCGACTCACCCATGCGCGACCACGGTCCTCGTCTGTGTTACGCTCCTTTATAGTCTCGAATCCCACGGAACCATCACCGCATTCCACCGGTTTTCCATGAGCCACCTGTCGTCCGGTCAGACGCTGACCGCCCACCGACTCACACGGCTTCCCGCAGCCCACGCTGCACACTCCCGCCGTTCCCCCCTGCTGCCACAACCAACACAGGCGATCGGACACTACGACCTTGTCACGTTTCCACTCACCGCCCGCACAGTCGGCCTCCAGTGGCCGCGCACTTTTGACCTGTCACAACATCAGAATTTCCAGATACCGGCCATGACTCGTGCATAGTCGGCAAGCTGCGAGTCCCCGAAGAATCTGCGGCACACCCCGCACGATCCCCACAGGCCGCGCGCCACACAGACATTTCCCCATGACAGGTAGGAGTTTCCAGGCTTTTTCTGCACTGCGTCGTTTTGAGTGTACACTTCGACTGACCGGTATCAGTCCTGCGAATTACGCCTCGGACCCGGCAGGCCTCGGTGAGGTGTGACCATGCGACAACTGCTGAAAGCATTCACATCCGATGAGGATGGCTTTCTGATCTCTGCCGAACTGGTCCTGGTCTGCACGCTGCTCGTACTGGGATGCATCGTCGGCATGGCGGCTCTTTCTGAAGCCATCAATACGGAACTGAACGAGATCGCTGCATCGCTCTACGCGAGCTTCCAGGCCTCGCCCCCCACTCCAATGGCTCCGGTGCCTCCCACGGATCTCTTCGGCACAGGAGACCCGCTGGTCCCCTGAGTCCAGTTTCGCCCGACTTTCACTGAACCTCGCCCCGGCCAGTCATTCTTCCAGCGGCCACCAACTCATCGGTCATTTGCTGGTGCCCGAACACAAGAGTCATCGCTGGAACATGAGTCGGGATCGCTGACATCGTTCGAAACGCACCTTCGTCAGGTACACGCATGACGGAGGTGCGTTTCTTTTTTACGCGGCGACTACGCCGCCAATCAGGCCGTCAACCGTACTCACTGACGGCATTTCGAAGACCACCGCGTCCCCGCAAGCCTGACAACGATTTTGCTATCTGGCCCAGGTGAGCTTCAGAGTCCCGAACACGACCAGTCCCGCGACTGCCCCGGCTACCACATGCAGAAACGAAACGACCTGCCCGTTGGCGAAGTAAAGTCCGGCGATCGTTCCAATTGTGGACCAGCAGCCAAAGATGGCCGTCAACATCAACCGCTCACGCTTCTGCTCCTGCGTCAACGGTGCTGATTTCCCGGTCGGCTTTGCCGCTACCGTTTCCTTCTTTGGCTTTTCAGATTTGCTCGCCGGCTTTCCGCCCGCTTTCGGCGCTGCCTCCGTCGCCGCAACAGCAGCGCCCTCCTCACGCATCCCCGGCGCGTAGTATTTGGAAATTGCCTGGTTGATCGCTCGAGGAACCGCCAGAACGGGGCGCATCGGCAGAGAACATCGCAAACGGATCTCTTCTTCCAGCTCATGCGATGGTTCGTCGGAACAGGCCACCAGCAGGTACCCTCGATCCTCAAACAACGGCAGACAGGAATGCTTGCGAACAACACGCCGCGGCACCATGTCCAGCACCGAATCGTCAGGCAGCATGTCCTCAAGGTCCACGCAGGACAATCGCAATTCTGAAGCCAGAGCCCGACAGGCGTCCGCGGGCTCAACCAGCTTCATCTGAATGACGGCGTCGCGATGCGAGAGTCCTCGTGCTTCCGCAAAATGCTCGATCTCACTCACCTGACCACGCTTAATCAGGCTGCGAGACACCAGGTACTGCAGCACCGTCCGCGGCTCGTCATCGTCTTCCTGCGGCGTCTCGCGTCCCAGGCTGCGGTCATATTCAATCTTGCCGTCCGGGTCCGTCAGACACAGCATCGCTTTCGCCATCTCATTCAACAGTTCCTGTGACCGCACAAGATACTGGCCAGTGGCGTACTTACGCACATGCGCGTTCAGTTTGCGATAGTTGGCCCGCACCTTTTCCAGGTCGTCTTCAAACTGAACCAGACGCAGCAGCGTGTAGTGGTCCGGTGGCCTCACGCCTTCCGGAATCCCCAGCCACTCTTTATAAACATCAATCTCAGACATCGAATTCCCCCCACATTAGCCCATTCCGCAGAACTCATGCCTCCCGGATGAATCCGCGTCCCCCTGTGTACCAAGTGCAGGCAGGCCAGGCAAGCGCGAAGGCTGCGACAATTCACTTCCCCGGCTCTATGACGCTGTTTCGACAGCAGCCACAGCTGCGTTGTCGTCACGCTCTGGTTCCGTGACCCGGTTTTCCAGACCGAGCTGCTTTTCCAGAGAATGTCAGCGGCCGGCAAGTTCCCTGTCCGCTGCCAATCTCGTTTCTGCTATGCTGTACGGCAGTCTTCCCCGTCCGCCTCGCCACACCCACTGTCTTTCCCTGCCTCTTCACAGGTTGGATTTCCATGGAACTGCGGGATTTCGCAGAACGCGTGCTGCTCTCCGAAGATCTGGACCTGAAACTCGCTCGTCCGCCCCTGCCGCTGACGGATTCCGCTCCCGGTGCGCCTCTGCGCGTGGAACTGCCTTCCCGGCCAGCCAATCTGCAATTTGCACAACGCCGGACAGCGCCCGCGATGCCCAAAGGTCCCAGCCTCAATGATCCCGCTCGACGCGCACTCGCACATCATGTGATGGCAAATCATGAACTGCAGGCGCTCGAGGTCATGGCGATGGTGCTGCTCGCGTTTCCCTCCGCCCCTGCAGAATTCCGCATGGGGCTGGCCCACATCATGCAGGACGAGCAACGCCACACGCGCATGCACGCCCAGCGCTGCCGGGAACTGGGACTCAATTTCGGTGATCGCCCCGTCAATGGCTGGATCTGGCAGAAGGCACAACTTTTCCAGTCAGAACTGGAGTACGTCGCGGGACTGCCCCTCGTTTTCGAAGGGGCGAACCTCGATCACTCCGTGGAATTCGAACAGTACTTCATGGCGGCCAAAGATCGTCGCAGCGCCGCCATCATGCGTGCAATCCACCGCGACGAAATTCACCATGTCCAGTTCGGGCTGGAGTGGCTGCGGTACTGGAAGTGCCAGGATCAGTCTGACTGGGAGGCCTGGACCCAGGCGCTGCACTGGCCCATTCGACCTTCCAAGGCACGCGGAGATCTGTTTCAACGCGATGCCCGCCTGGCAGCCGGACTGACGCCCGAGTTCATTGATCGGCTGGAGCAGTTCTCCGAGTAATCACGGGGCTGACCTGGGATGGCGAAACGAACGTAATATAGAGAATCGGGGTGGTTTTTGCTTGATTTTCGAGAAGCGATTGTCCGCTGAATTCGCTGGGCAAAATCCAGTCTGATCGTTTCGGCGGAGCGAAACGCGACTCTTCGAGGGATTAACAACGTTTCACCATCCCAGGGCTGACCTCAGGCACTCACCCGATCCGAATGCGCCGAAAACACCAGGCCCACTGGTACTCCGGGGTACAGTCTCAACCCCGTTTCATTCAGACCGGTGACGATTGAGGCACAGCCGGAACCCACTTCAGGGACCGGAGTCAATGGCGGTGTCGCAATCATCACGGCCCCCGCCGCAGCCGTCGGCACACCAGGCCGCCCCTGCCGCGCACTGTCTGCCGCTGCCGTCAGAGTCTGCCATTCCCTGCGACCGACCGGCAACAATTCTGCTTGCAACAGTTCCAGCAGTTCCGCGTGGTTTTCACAGCGTGCGGGTGCCGACAGCAGCTGCCACTCACCGTCCGGCGTCCCCACGGCCACGCACGGTTGGTCGTCATTTAACGCCGCCAACTCCAGTGCATCGCTGACCGCATAGGACTCGTTCCCCACGAAACGGCACTGAACTCCGGTCACCCGCGCTGCCGCCTCTCTGAACTTCTCTCCCGACAATGCTTCCGTCAATGCGGCCGCCACAAAACCAGGCTGGAATTCCAGCCCGCCATCGTCCGTGCCCAGAAAACAGGTCAGGACCCGGCCGGCCGGATCATTGGGCCCTTTCAGAGTCCCGGTGTGCCGCAATTCAGCCGCGTGCTGCACCGCCGCGTGATACTGAGCCACACCGGAAATCAACAGCGGACGCGTCACCGAAAGACGTTCCGTGATCTGGTTTTTGGCGGCTTCAGAGGTCACTGCCCAGACGCGGTGCCGCACTCCATACTCCAGAAAACATTCCATCGGCGTCGCCTGGCGCACCAGTCGCTCCAGCAACTCGGAAAGGCTTTCCCGCGACGCATCCGCCGTCACGTCTTCCGCCAGTGCGACTACCGGGGCGAGGTCGGCGTGCGCGGCCCGACGCAGTTCCAGACAGGCCCGAATTTCCTCTTCCGCGGGCTTGAGCGCCGTCACAGGAACCACTGGCTGACCATCGGCCCCCTGAAGTGCTAATTGCCCAAACAGACTCCAGCGTTCCCGGTCCACCTGACCGTCCTGGAATTGCGTTTCCACAATGTAGAAGGCGGTCTCATGCTCACGAACCAGAATGCCTTCCTTACGCCACAGCCGGAAGAAATCGTCAGCACGGGCCGTGCGATCTGCCGGCGAGGTATCGCCTGGCTCGTCCCGGTTACAAATCAGGCGCACGACATTGCAGGGATGAAGCCGGTATAAGGCCCGCTGAGTCGCTTCGCAAATCTCACTTGCCGCCGGGGACAACACCTCGGACAAGGCCCCCACCTGACTCAGATCAAATCGCCAGCCGCAGAACGGCAATACCTGGATCACAAATCATCCTCTCGAACAAGAGTGGTCCCGACAGTTTGCCGAAGGACCAGGTTCCACAGCCTGAAGTGGCCAGCTTTTCCAGCATCGCTCACGAAATCAGGACTTCCACAATGCTGTATGTTTCCGAAAAGGTCCCTGGCGTGCTTTGACAACATTGAAAATCAGGCTGATGCTCAGAACACGTGTCAGGAACCGATGATGCGGAGTCCCCTGCAGGCCTGTCAGAAAAGGAGTCAGGAACCAATGGTGCAGAGCCCCCTGCGGGCCTTCAGGCTACTGTTTCCCGACTGCTTTTCGACATCTTTCATTCTGAAGCCCCCATCATTGAGTTGCCGCATGGAGCAAGCCCAGAGCCTGCAGCTTGCTGCGACATTCGTCCCGCTCACGGCTGCGATTCAACCCTGCCCAGGCGGGATCCTGAGCCTGCAGAAAGTCCGCTTCAGAATAAGGAGGTGCTGCACCACGAGCGGCTGCGGCGGCGGTCAGTCGCTGAATCACGGCCGTATCCAGCCGCGTCAGAAATGTGGCCTGCATGCGGTAGTCGAGAAATGCTTCCCAAACCAGCGGAAACAAAGGGGCCACAATCTTCTCGCCAATCGCCGTCGCGTATTGCCGAATTTCCAGCTGAGCATGGCTGTCCATGCGCAACGCCAGAAAATGCAGCAGGTTGTGCAGATCGATCTTCCAGTAGGCTTCGGTGTAGGTTGACAACGGCAGGTCTTTTCGAGCCTGCTCTCGCGCGACGCCGGCGTCAATCCGCGCCTGATACACACTTCGCATCTGATCCTGCAACGTTGTCTCTTCCGCGGTCAGACGCTGCCCCAGGTCCGCCGACAGGTACTCGCCACTGCCCTGCCGATTGGATTCGGCCTGACCGCGCCATCGGTCGGATTCGGTGGTCTGCGCCGCGTCAATGGCCAGTGAATAACGAGTACTGTATTCGTTGATGTTGGCGGTTCTGTGCCGCACCCACTGCCGCCAGCAGTCCATCGGTACTCGGACCAGAAACTTAATCTCCGCCATCTCAAAGGGTGTTGTGTGACGATGACGCAGCAGATAGCGGATCAAAGTTCGGTCATCACTGACCTTGCGAGTTCCCTCGCCGTAACTGACGCGTGCCGCCTGCACGACACTGCTGTCGTCGCCCATCACATCCACCAGACACACAAACCCGTCGTCCAGCACCGGGAACTTCTGCCAGCGCAGCTGATTCACATGGGCAAGCCGCTGCTCACTCGACTGACGAACTTCACTGGAGGCTTCGTTTGTGGCCATGGGGAATATTCAGATGTTCAGAGTCTGGAAACCGGGCGACGTAATTCACGGTGTCACCGCGGAACGCGTCCCGCACGTTGGCGGATCGCCCTGTCATTACAGTTTCCACCAACACCGACCACGGGTAGCATAGCAGGGCAGTGGACGCCGGAAAAGCGAAGCATGCGGCCGTTATTTGACACGCGACGGTTCCCCGCAAACACCCGGCTCGACACTATTCACACTTTCCAACCGGGCGAATTTCTCTACAGGACAGCACCTCGTGTTCTACTCCCTGCTCAAAGCATCGCCAATCGGAGATCTCCTGCTCAGTGCCGATGAAACCGGGCTCCGCAGCATCCAGTTTCTGCCCGCTCTGCCGACGTCACTGAACGCTCTCCTGCCCGCAGATGGAGAATTCAACGATCAGGCGTTCAAGGAGGCCCGCGAACAACTGCAGGCCTATTTCCAACGTCGCCTGCGCTCTTTCCAACTGCCACTCGCCCCCGTCGGCACCCCATTTCAGTCGGCCGTCTGGAACGCATTGCAACAGGTTCCCTGGGGACACACCGCGTCCTACGGCCAGATTGCCTCCGCCATCGGTAACCCCCGCGCCTGCCGCGCTGTCGGACTGGCCAATGGACGCAACCCCATCCCAATCATCATCCCCTGCCATCGCATCATCGGCAGCTCACAACGCCTTGTCGGCTACGCCGGCGGTCTGCATCGCAAACGCTCTCTGCTGGCGATCGAAGGCCAAACACAACTGTCAGGCCTCGATACCTGGGCCTGACCGCTTTCTCATCGGACAAAAAAGAAAGGGGAAAGGACGAATCCTTTCCCCTTTCCACCGTGAAGTCTGCCGAAGCAAACTTCTCGGCAGGAGCTTCCCGCTCGGGCCACGCACCCATGTGAGCGGGAACAGGCGAGTTTCCTGACCTTCCCCTCCCTTAACCCCTGCGGAGTTCACGCGAGCATCGGGTCCCACCACTCCGATGCTCACCTCCATTCCCCTGCAATAGCAAGCTGCGTGCCAATCAAAAAAAACGGCGAGAATTTCAGCAACCACGCTGACGCTGACTGAGAAATATCCATATTTTCAAGTCTTTTCGCGGTTCAAATAGCCGCCGATTGTCACCGCAGATTCAACACGTGTCTCTGCGGAATTTTCGCGAGCGTTCCGGCTGCCCGCACTTTATGCAACCGAGTGTCCAATCTATGCGCACACCGCATTTGCAGGCGGTGACCACGGACGATCCCCTTCACCCAAGCCTGCTCGCAACTCACAGTTCGCAACACACCGCTCACCGCTCCGCCGATCAGCCCGGCAGCAGCAGGAGCCAAGTGAGTGCAATCAACAGACATAACACCACGCCCGCCATCACCCATCGAGGCTTCGGGGCGTCGGGAAACTGTTCCCGTGACGGATAGATCCCGCAGGACGGGCACTGCGGAGCATCCTCATACATCACTGCACCACAGGCCGGACAGGCCACTCCGCCATCGTCCTCTGCGTCATCCCCGTCCACATCACTGATGTCGTCGTCCCCATCAAACTCGTCGCTCGACCAGTCATCGTCCGCTGCACGGTCGGTTCGCCATCCCATGGTCCCGCTCCCTCACGATCTCGACTGGCAACACGCCACCGTCGGTCATTCTTTCCGGTCAGTTGCTCCTGAGCCTCGCGAACTCCGGGATTCCGCTGCATCCGCGTCAGGCCGGCGTCCTCCTTGCCGGTCTTCTTTCAGGACCAGCGACAGAGCGATTCCACGTAGGCCGCTGAACCGTCTCGCAACCAGCCGTCCAGTTGCGCAGGATCTTTCAATTGCCGACCACGCTCAGTCCGAACACCAAGGAAGGCACAGCGCACATCATTCATGGCCGTCATATCGCCCCAGAGCTTTTCGAACTGAGACACCGGGAAGACGTCTTCCTGTCCATGCCCCCAGCGCTTCTTCACATCTTTTAATGTGATATAGGTGGGAAGCCGCCTTGCCACGTCGCGAATCGCGGTGTCCACTCGCTGTGAATCCGCCAGCGTCGTCCGATCCAACCCGAAAATCGCCAGCAACCGGTCGATATCAATCCACGTCGTCAGCGAGTTGTACCAGGCGAGTCGGAACTCGTCCTCCTCACGCGGCATGGCCAGCCCTTCCACCAGCCGGACACGCCCGTCCACTCGTGCCAGACCGCCACCTCGGTCATCCAGTCGTCGACAGATCACTTCGAACGACAGATCCGCGCCGGATTCGATATGCAGCCCGAGACAGCTCGGGTCCACACTGGCTCCCAGCGTGTCAATGTTGTGCAGCATCAGATAACGCAACTGCGGTCGGTCGTTGAGCATCGTCAACAGAGTGCCGTTCCTCAGCATGTTGGGAATCTCGTACCAGTGGCCCACGGGATGCAGACACTGATAAGGAATGTTGTCCGTATAATCGGCTGCTTCACCGGCCGTCCTGGCCCAGTTCATCAACGCCGCTCGCAGACTGGCCCGCACTTTTTCCTTCTGCGGATCCAGAACCTGCTGTGCCATCTCCTCCCACGTAAACTGCAGGTCTCTCAGCGTGGGAATCATCCGCAGGCCGACGGAGGCCCCCTTGGAGACACGCAGCAACCCCTCGGACGTCCCGGCCTCAACCGCCCGCCGCAGTGGTGCATCGGTGAGGTAACCAGAGGTCACCACATGCATCGGGGTAATTCCAAATGCCTTGCCGGTCTGGCGGGTTTTGGCCACGTGAATGTCCAGAAACGATCGCCACTGCCCCCCCATGCGGCAGAATGGGTTCAGCGCCTTGACGACGCCTGCGCCCTGAGTCCAGCGGCTGCCGACGCCCGCAGCGAGCGTTACAACGGCCACCTCACCCCGCGAGATCGCCTCAACTCCTCGTTCCATCGCTGATTTCGGAACCTCCCGACGCGCGTCCAGCACATCTCCCGGTTGTACATCCATGACCTGCGCGGTCTGATGCAGTCTGTTCTGAGCCATGCTCAGCCGGCCGGCACGCAGGTCCTCCCGCAACTGCTCATGCGCGACGGAGTCGAAGCCGTTTTCGTGCAGCAGATCTTCCAGTTTTGCCGACTGCCGTGCGGCCCTCGACGTGGAGGGCAGAATTCGGCGAATCAACTGTGCAGCCAGCGGTTGTCCACCCGCATCCCGGCAGGCATTTCCCACTCGCTCCAACTCTCCGCGCGTCAACGGACTCAACTGCTGCAAGCCCTTCTTCAGCCAGTCCGGAACCAGCAACGCATGGTAGCCACGCGGCAACTCACCATCCTGCCGCAGTTCGGCAAACGTCCCGTTGTCGTTGATCGCAAAGTCGTAAACCACAGGGTCCATCGCAAACGGGACGGAATCTTCGAGGCTGCGCTTTACATTCACCATTGCCGTCTGCAGCCAGTCACTGGCAGCGTCCCGCACCGTCGGATCAAAGATGAAGCCC
>JALQWE010000541.1 GCA_023258825.1 Planctomycetaceae bacterium
ACCAAGACCTCCTTCACCGCGAAAGCTGTGACAGACAATGCAGGAGGCGGCTGAGAAAAGCTGACGACCATTCTCGGGATCCCGGGGCTCAGCCAGGCGCGCTTCCAGCGTCGGCGTCAGATCGTCCATGCTCCATCTTCGGACAAAAGGGCGCATGGTTGCCGGAATCACCGCTGGCGGATTTTGGGCCGTTGCGATCAGTTCTGCGAATTCCCGGCGCTCGGGTTCCGTCAGCATTTGAGTCACCAGGTGAAGCATCTGATCGCGCCGTGCCCGAGCCGTGAACCCGCCCTTCCAGTTTGGAACCCGTTCCATAGCCAGCTTCAGAAATCGTTCACGCAGATCGGACGTCCATGCCGGACTTTGACTCAAACTGGTCAGCGCCTGAACGTAGATGACCTGCTCTTCCTGGGCTCGACTGCGTTCAAGCAGGTTCAGTGCCGGGACGATCAGGGTGTGACTTTTCAATGCCGCACACAGAGTCACCAGCTCTTCGTTGACACGCCGATCAGGCGACGGGATGGAAGGTTCGAGTTTGCTGATCAGGCGAGCGGACACCGATTCGTCGTATCGACCATGTCGCGTGGCAGAGATCGTGATGATGCGAAGGTACCAACTCTGCTCATCAGGGCTGAGCTGAGGAAAGTCTATGCGATCCAGCGCTGTCAGCAGCTCCGTCTGGATGGATGTTTCGCCATCGGTCGATCGGGCCAGTGCCAGCAAGGCCTGAAGTGCTGTTCGAGGACTGGGCTCCTGCAGTGCACGTTGTTTCCATTGGCTGACAGGCTGCCACTCCAGAGCCACACGCGCGGCGTTTCGAATCGCGCGGTCATTGCCGGCCAGGTGAGGCCAGAGGGTTTCAATGGCCTGGGTGTCAACATGTCCGTGAAACGTCTCCAGCCGCCGTCGTAACTGCTGAGCCGCTGCCGTGGCAGGATCGGGTTCCGGGGCTGCGGCTGCCACAACGCTTTCCGTTCCGGTGTACGTCACTCGATAGAGGCCCGATTGAGTGCCACGGCCGCCGGTCAGGAAATACAGTGCACCATCGTGTGGTGAGACGGCGACATCCGCGATTGGAAGCCCTTGCGCACTGAGGAACGGCTCAGGTTCCGCCAGATAGGAAGCCCCCGAGGGTGTCAATTGAACGGCAAACATCCGACCGTAGCTCCAGTCGCACGCAAACAGAGCGTTCTGAAATCGGGCGGGAAACTTCGCGCCATATCCAAAGCAGATTCCGGTCGGTGATCCGGGGCCGATATTCCTGAGAGGAGGCTGAATATCTTCCCAGGCGGACGTCCAGCTCCAGAGCATTTCGCCCGCTCGACCATGCCAGCCGCTGTCTGTTCCACTCAGCACCTGCCGAATCGCCGTGGGGCGATAGTTAGGCAAACCAAAGTCGTTTTCCAGGTCACTGTCGTACGTGAACAGATCACCGCTGCGGTTGAAGGCAAGGTCGTAACTGTTTCTTAATCCCATGCACAGGACTTCAGGATTTTGCCCATTCAGATCCGTACGCATGACCCAGCCACCGGAATACGGTTGCTGGGTGTACTGAAAATCCCAGCTGTCTCGATTCCAGTGTCTCGGAGTGCGAACGTTATCACACGGCAGCCCGTTGCGATCTCCGCTGACAATATACAGTGACTGTCCGTCCGGTCCCGGTATCACGGCATGCAGACTGTGTTCGACCCAGTTGGCAGCATCCCCTGTGACGCGAGGAAACTCAATGAGCCGCTCGGCCGTATCAAGCTTGTCGTCGGCGTTCGTGTCTTTGATTCGCAACAACACATCCGGTCGGAAATTCGATTCCGAATGGTCCCCATGCTGGATCACATAGAGCGAGCCATTCAGAAAGGTCATGCCTTGCGAGAACCCCCATTGGTCTGAGACCAGTTCGACGGTACACTCGGACGATTGACCGGTGGCTGTCGGGGTCATTCGAAAGAGCCGCATGCCCTGGTCTGACGCGTAGATCCGTCCCTGATCATCGAAGCACATCGCCACCCATGAGCCCTGCTCGCGCGGGACGGAATAGATTCGCTCCACGACAAAGCCATCGCGAATTTCGATGGCGTCTGCGGGAGTTGCCTGACCGAACGCAGTTGGGGGGCACACGATGCCGCACGTGACAAGTACGTGCACAAGAACGAACGCCTGCATCAGGATTTTTGTGCCGGTGGCAGGTGATGAGGTCAAATAGGAAGTCACGACGATGCGGTCCCTCTGGCTTGCGATAACATGTTCCCGTTGATTTCTTCGGCCAGTTCGGCAGTCCTGCAGACACGAGGTTACCGCGGTTCGGATTGTCGCCCCGCTGTTAACTGTTTCCACTTGAGGAATGTGCTGGAAATCCCTGGGCTTGTCCAGTGAAACGCGGAGCTGCCCCGCTGAACCTTGCGAGGCAAAAGTTGCTATCAAAGCGGGGCGGTTGGGGATCGACCTGCACTGGGTGAATCCTTCCGGGTCATGACTTCAGAAGCTGCTCAATCTGTTGCAGCATGCGGGCCCACCCGGCCTCGGTTTGTGAGACGTAGTCGCGCCAGCATTCCTCCATCTCATGCACAAGGGTCACATCGCAACCGTGATCCCTGGATTGAATGGCCAGGGTCACGATCGACGGATTTGCCTCTTCACTTTCCGAGACGATCCAGGTGAAAACGAGCTTGTTTGGGCGGACGAGTTCGAGCCAGGTGCCCCAGTGCCGTGCTTCCATGCCATCGCGCATGTCGGAAAAGAGGAATTTTCCGCCCACGCGCGGGTCGATCTCGACCCGGTGAATCTCGCCACTCAGGCCAAAGCTTTTCAACGCTGCCGCCAGCCACTGGCGAACCTGCTGCGGGTCGAGCCACGCATCGTAGACCTGCTCAGCGGGGGCCAGCAGGTGCTGGTGGACTCGTGCTTCAATTCGTTCGCCCATGAGTGTTTCTCCGTGTTCCTGTCTTTTCAACACAAATCCATCTCGAATTTATCCCAGACTGCTCGCCAGAAGTTTTGCTGGCGGTCTACCGAGTCACATCCCGGATGTTGTGAAACGGTTCTCGCTGAAAGCAGAGCACGCGTTCTGTTGCACAGTTGGCCGTCGTGCAACAACATTGCCCTGTTCAGGAACGCTGATACGCACAGTAACGTGCCTGAGCGTTGTGTTGAACTCAATGCTCTTCGTCGCGGAATGTGTAGCTTGCATCAAGCGTTCCGCCATGGCGATAGGCAAGCAGATGAGCGAAC
>JALQWE010000542.1 GCA_023258825.1 Planctomycetaceae bacterium
GTTGAACCGTGCGGTCAAGTTCATCAGGCGATCTGTGTTTGCGACGGTAACAGGTTGACAGAACTTGCCCTGTGGTTGGGGGCACTTTTTCATATCAGAGGTGTTGAAAATGCCAACATACGAATATCGGTGCAATAGCTGCGATCACAAGTGGGAAGAGTTTCAGCCCATCACGGCAAAGCCGACAAAGAAGTGCCCCGCCTGCAAAAAGCAGAAGGCTGAGCGGATCATCAGTGCTGGCGGAGGGATCATCTTCCGCGGTTCCGGATTTTATCAGACCGACTATCGCAGCGAGTCGTGGAAGAAGGGTGCAGAAGCAGCCAAAAAGTCCTCGGAAAGCAGCAGTTCAGGAACATCTTCGGAATCGAAGAAATCGGATTCCGGCTCTTCAAAGAGCGAGTGAGAGTTGTCTCACCAGTGTTTTACCTGTGCGGGTAGGTGGCCGGTCCGCAGGATCGAAAACCCATATTCCGACCAGTTGTGTTCCCGGCTGTCCTGAGGCTCGGGATTCAGGGGCAGGTGACTTGAAGGAGGCCTTGCAGTGGCGGCCAGTGACGATTTGTTTTCCGTTCAGGATCAGGTGGTTTTGGTCACCGGTGGCAGCCGTGGAATTGGCCGGGCGATTGCGGAGGGGTTTTCCCGTCGCGGGGCTCAGGTCGTGATCTGCAGTCAGAGTGCTCAGTCGGTCGAGACTGCAGTTTCTGAGATGCGTGAACAGCAACTGACGGTCGAAGGCCTTGTTTGTGATGTCAGTCAGCCCGAGCAGATTTCCAGCACGGTTGAGACTGTGCTGCAAATGCATGGACGGATTGACACACTCGTGAATGTGGCTGGGGTGAATCGGCGAAAGCGTGCCGAAACGGTGACGCTGGAAGACTACGATTTTATTCTCGACACAAACCTGCGGGGTGCGTTCCTGATGGCGCAGCAGGTGGGTCGACACATGATTGAACGCGGCGCCGGGGTGCAGATCAACGTTGAATCCCTGAACACCTGGATGCCGTTGAAGGGTGTGTTGCCTTATGCCATGAGCAAGTTCGGCATGCAGGGGATGACGCGTGGGCTGGCGCTCGAATGGGGGCGTCACGGTGTGCGTGTCAATAGTCTGGCACCAGGCTTTATTCTGACGGACCTCACCCGGAAACTCTGGTCTGACCCGGACATGCAGGCCTGGAATGCAGCAAACGCACCGCTGGGCAGGCTGGGGACGCCGGAGGACATGGTTGGTACCGCCGTCTTCCTGGCGTCGAAAGCGTCGGCATTCATGACGGGCCAGACCTTGTACGTCGACGGAGGATTTTCCTCGGGCTGGAGCTGGCCGATTCCGCTGAGCTGACGATCAACTCATTATCGCCGAAGCATACGAACACGCTTTGGAATTGACCGGTCTTCAGCGGCCCGAGGTCCCCTGATCGCCGAGTTCATTTCACCAGCTTTGTCGCTCCAACTTCAGGGGCCTGTCACTTCCCGCGGCGGCCCCGCAGGGCAATCCTGTTATGCCTCGCAAGTAGCCCCGCGGTGACTCGACCTGTCCCCGGCCGGACGTCACAATACTTCGGAAGTGTTCGTGCTGGCGTCACAGACCAGCATCTTGTGACTGAAGGTGGGCGGGAGACAGAGGTATGCGTGGAGCTCAGACGTTCAACGGCATCGGGCTTTGGCTGTTGGCTGGTGTTTTCGCGATCAGCGAAGGGATTGCCGGGGAGTTGCCCGTGATTGCCGACGTCGAGCGGCAGCCATTTGTGGCGGCAACACGTCGAGTCACTGAAGCACTCAGTTATGCGGGCGCCCCACTGTCCCCGGAGATCGTCGCGGGACTTGAGCGCGCGTCAAAACTGGACGATGACCGGCAGGCTGTTCGGGCGATCCAGGAGCTTCTGGATCCGCTCTGCCTGGCCTTCATTCACATCAATCCGGAAAGTCGCGTACGTGTCCAGGAGGGCCCTGTTGCAAAAGAATTGATGCAGCAGGGCTGGCGCGCGTTTCTTGTCAAAGTCCACAACGAAGCGGGGATCAACCCACCGCTGCAGATAGAGAGCCCGAATGCCTTGCCAGTCTATCAGCAGGGCAAGGGTGCGCGTGAAGAGCCTCGAACCCGTGAACGTCTGGTCAACCCGGACGAGGTCAGGGACCGTTTTCTGGATGTTTCGGTTCTCAACCGAGAACCCATGAAACCAACCTTATCGGGGTTGCTGGCTGAGTATCAGATTGTGCTGCTGTACAGTCGCGACGCCGGTCCACGGGAAGCCACTTTGTCTTTCCACATTGGTGCCGGGACACAGGATCTTGGTTTTCGCAGTGGAATTCCCGTGCTGTTTCAGTGTCGCTCTGCCGTGCAGGTCAAGCTGCAGATTCGCGATGTGGACGGAACTCCCACGACGGCCAACTTCATCATTCGGGACAGCGCTGGACGACTGTATCCGCTGCCATCGCGTCGACTTGCTCCGGACTTCTTTTTTCACGAACAGGTTTATCGCGCGGACGGCGAGAGCGTACAGCTTCCTCCGGGCGAATACAGGATTGTTGTCAACCGGGGTCCGGAGTATCTGCCGCAGTCTCTGCAGGTCACAATTCCGGACGCCGCGGAGCATCTGCTGTCCTTTCAGCTGAAGCGCTGGATCCACATTGCCCGACGCGGTTGGTATTCCGGTGACCATCATGTGCATGCCGCCGGATGTGCTCACTATGACAGCCCGACAGAAGGTGTTGGACCGGAAGACATGCTGCGGCACATTCTGGGCGAGGACCTGAACGTCGGCTGTGTTTTGAGTTGGGGTCCGTGCTGGTACACACAGAAGCAGTTTTTCGAAGGCGGTGTTTCTCAGCTTTCGCGCAACGGATCACTGATGCGTTATGACATCGAAGTGAGCGGCTTTCCGTCATCGCATGCCGGGCACCTGTGTCTGCTGAAGCTTCAGGAAGACGACTACCCCGGAACGACTCGGCTCGAGCAGTGGCCCAGCTGGACGCTGCCGGTCCTGAAATGGGGGCGAGAGCAGGGCGGAGTCGTGGGATACAGTCACAGTGGCTGGGGGCTGGCATTACCTGACCAGATGCCGAATGGGCAGCGGGAATTTCATGGACAGCCATGGGGCGGAGCACCACAGGGTTGGCAGGGGAAAGCCGCCTCAACTTTGCCGGACTACGCCATGCCACGGTTTGATGGCATCGGGGCGAATGAGTTCGTAGTCACCACAACTCACGGAATCTGCGACTTT
>JALQWE010000543.1 GCA_023258825.1 Planctomycetaceae bacterium
GGATTGATGCAGCATGAGACCGGGGAGCAGTTGCTGCAGGCACTGGACCGGGATGGCAGTGGGAAACTGGATTTGTCGGAACTACCGGCGGGCTGGCATGACTTGCCGCGTTCGGGGGACCGGGATGCGGCTGAGGCGTACACGCTGAGCGAGTTTGTGATTGAGGTCGCCAGTGGGGCTCGGGATCTGCGGGACAAGTACCTGCTGCGGATGGCGCAGAGTCTGGAAGTGCTGCAGGCGTCTTTGCGGGTGGAGCAGATTTCGCTGGTGCCGTTTTCGCTGGACGGGACGATGCGAATTCCGGATGTCGAAGAGGTTGTGGCCCTGGGGCTGGAATATCGTCATGACCTGATGAATTCCCGGGCGGCGGTCATGGACAAGCGTCGGCAGGTGGAAATTCAGGCAAATCGGCTGGAAGCAGGCCTGGACGTGACCTTCCGCGGGACTCAGGGTCTGAACCCGGATGCCTCGTCGGGCACCAATCACAGCGCAGGGCTGGCGTTCACGACGCCTCTGGACCAGGTGCTGGAGCGGAATGCGTACCGTCAGTCGATCGTGGAATTTCAGCGATCAAGGCGGAGTTACATGGACCTTGAGGACAAGATTAAGCAGGCGATTCGGCAGAGCTGGCGGCAGATTCAGGTCCAGGAATACCGGATTCAGATTGACCGCACGGCGGTTCGCAACGCGGCGGTGCAGTATGACAGTGCATCGCTGCAGGCCCAGGGGGCTCAGCAGACGAACGCATTGAGCCTTGTCAACGCTCTGGGGTCGGTTCTGAGAAGCCAGAACCAACTTGCCTCCGATTGGGTCACTTATGAGACAAATCGGCTTAACATCTTCCGTGATATGGGTATCATGGAGATTGATCCCCGCGGAGTCTGGACCGACCGTTTTTACCTGCAAATGCAGCCTGCGACTGCTGAAACGGTTACCTCGCCTGCAGCGGCTCCCGAAGTCGTTCCTCCCGTTCCGGCTGAGCAGGACGCTGCTCCAGCCCCACAGAACTGATACACCCCACAGAACTGATACAAGGGTTTCCCAGGATGTCATTGTCTACGCCACAGAACCGTTCCGGCAAGGCGCTGCTGACGGTTCTTCTGCTGCTGATTGCGGCTGCTGCTGCGGCCTTGTTTCTGATTCCCGACGCACGGACTCGGGTGATGGCCCTGATTCAGGGGCAGAAGAAGACCAACACCAGTGCCTGGATTCTGAAACGGGCTGAAAAGGGACCGTTTCGGATTGTGATCACCGAAAACGGGACTGTGGACAGTCTGCGCAACTCGACGCTCAGCAACAGTGTGGAAGGATCGACCACGATCATTTCGCTGGTGCCTGAGGGAAGCAAGGTGAATGCCCCGGTTGTGGCGGAATTTGACGGTGTGGTGCAGTTCATGGACACGGCCTCCGAATCGGCCAAAAGTGTCAAGTTGGTGGCGGAAGACGGGCGTGAGCAGGTGCATGAGATTGTGCTGGGGGAGCACACGGAATTGCTGGTGAAGGACCGTCAGAAAGTTCGTAAAGGAGATTTTCTGGCTGGTGATGTGTGCTGCGAACTGGATTCGTCGACACTGGTCGAAAAGGACAAGGAACAGCAGATCAAGGTCACTACAGCTCGAGCCAACCTGGAGAAAGCCGGCAAGGACATTGAAATTCAGGAGACGACGAACGAGAGCAACGTGGCCAAGGCACGTCTCGCGGAAGACCTGGCGCAACTGAGTCTGGTCAGTTACACCTCTGAGGGTGGTGAGTATCAGCAGGAACTGGAGACGCTCAAAGGGGACGTCAAGAAGACAGAAGAAGAGCTGTCGATCAACCGGGAAGAGTATGAGCGGGTGCGGGATCAGGCGCGGCTGGGGTATGCGAACGTCAACCAGCTGGAAAGTGCGCGGCTGAAAGTGACGCAGTCCCAGATTCTGCTCAGCGTGAACCGCGGAAAGCTGGAAGTCCTTGAGAAGTACACGAAGCCCAAGAAAGAGAAAGAGCTGACGCAGACGGCTGAGGATTCGAAGCGGGAGACTCAGCGAGCCCGACTGGAAGGCGAAGCCCTGATGACTCAGATGAAGGCGGCCTACGATGCGGCCCAGCTGACTCTGGCGGTCGAAGAAGAGAAGCTGGATCTGTTTCAGCGTCAGATCAAAGCTTGTCGTCTGGTGGCGACTCAGGCAGGTGAAGTGGTGTATGCCTCGCAGAAAAGCAATCGTGGCAGTGAGCCCGTGGTGATTGAAGAAGGGGCCTCGGTTCGTGAGCGACAGGCCGTGATCAATCTGCCGGACCTCGACCACATGAAGATTGATGCACGCATTCATGAGTCGCGCATTAGTCGAGTGATGATTGGCCAGCCGGTGGAAATTGAAATCGACGCAATTCCTGGTGATCCGTATCGCGGTAAGCTGCAGGCAATCTCGTCTGTGCCGATTCCCGGCAGCTGGCCGAACACGGACCTGAAGGAATATGAAGCGACGATTGAAATCAGTGACAGCGAAGCTCGGGTGCGCAAGCTGAAACCCGGCATGACGGCTCAGGTTCGCATTGTGGTGGAGGATCGGAAAGAGCCGACGCTGCAGATTCCGGTGCAGTCTGTTGTGTCGTTTTCCGGGTTCTACTACACGTATGTGTCTAACGGGAAAGACGCGGAGCGACGTGAACTGAAAGTCGGTGACGCGAATGACGAGTTCATCGAAGTGATCGAAGGTGTGCAGGAAGGGGACATGGTGGTGATGAGTCCACGGACTCATTTCTCACGAGAGCTTTCGGAACTGGAGCAGGAGAAGGCTCAGGAGAAGGAAGCGAAGCGGGAAAAACTGGACACGCCGGACCGTAAGTCGGCGGGTGCTGGTGGCCCCGGTGGACCGGGTGCTGGTGGGCCGGGTGGTCCTGGTGCTGGTGGACCGGGTGCTGGTGGACCGGGTGCTGGTGGACCGGGTGCTGGTGGTCCTGGAGCTGGTGGACCGGGTGGTGGTGGACCGGGCGGTGGCATGCGAATGGATCCGAAGGCCATGTTTGAGAGCATGGATAAGAACAAGGACGGGGTGGTGACGAAGGACGAGCATCCGCGGCCTGAGTTCTTTGATCGAACGGACCTGAACAGTGACGGAAAGCTGACCGCTGAAGAGATGCAGGAAGCGTTTCAGAAGATGCAGAGCCAGAAGGGGCCGGGCTGAGCCCTTGTGGGGCTCCGTTGGGGGCTGACTGGTTGTTTGCGACAGGCAGGATT
>JALQWE010000544.1 GCA_023258825.1 Planctomycetaceae bacterium
GACCCCTTTTCCGCCTTGGCCCGAAGGGTGCTCCGCACTATTGGTTCCTGACCCCTTTTTCTGTCCTCGTTTCTGAACACCGAACACCGAACACTGAACACTGACAACTGACAACTAAACACCGCCCCCTAGCGTCTCACCACAAACTGCAGCATCAGGGCATCGTCCATTTGCAGGCGTTCTGGTGAGTCCCGCAGTTCCAGACGACGCCCGGTGATCCAGCAAAGTTCTATGGCAGAAATCTCGCCATTGCGATCCGGAGTCTCAATGCCGGCCGCCAACCGATAATCCCGGTAGGTCATGACCTGATCAGAACTGTCTGGAAACTCAACATCCCACGTCCCGCCGCCCAGTCGTCCTGCAAGGTACAATCGCAGATCCGGGGACACCGCGTATTCCACACGTGGCCGCGGAAAAACAAGGTCCATCCGCAACCCTTCAATCAACGCATCACGCACAGAAACTCCCACCACAGGCAGTGCGGTCACATCGTCCCGATCCGGCAGATCCACACCCAGCACTAAATCTGTTTGCAGATTGGCATGCAGAATTCCCACGGCATGGGAAGGAAAACGAATGCCATCACGGACGCTGCTCTCAAAATCCGTGAACATGCCAACACTGGTGGCAATGTCGTAACCAAAGCTGGTTGTGAGATCACCCCTGCGCTGATATCCCAGCGCAAGATCATAAAGTCGGGGCGGCAGCGGAAGTGTGTTTGGACCATTCAGCCAGTGCAGACTAAAGCTCAGATCAAAACCGGACTTCGCATGCCGCGGGAGATATGTGTCCGACTGCATACTCAGCCAGCCGAAGTCATCGCCGCTTCCAGGGAGCCATCCCCAGCCGGATTCGCCACTGCGATACACCGAGTAGGGCTGCATGGATTCCCAGCGTAAATCCGGCTCAAGCCGTCCCTCTAATCGGTCTCGCAATCGCTCCGGTGTTCCTTCCGAGACCGATCCCGCGGCCGGAGTTTCTACCACAGGCGGCGTTTGCGAGATGGTTCCCCCGGCCACCGCTTGCTCCGGATCCGCCGGGACAGGTTGCAGGTTTTGAATCTGTCCCTCGGTCTGCAGAATCCCCTCGACGTCGGTGGTCTCAGGAACAGCGCGGCCGGCGGAATCATGGAACAGCACATTCGGTGCTGTGGGACGGTAGACGGCACTGGTGTTGCCATCCGCGGCATCGTCCGGCACGGCGAATTCGGACAGGACCGCGAAGCCTTCGTCCCCCGCGGCGAATCCTGACGAACTGCTACCGACGATTGCACTGAATACGGCACTGCAGCTCAGGCACCACCGCATGCCGACACTGAGGATCTGCACAGTTCTTTTGCCCGCAGCCATGGAACTCAATCACACCGCACAACCCCGCGCTGCATCAGCATCACACGTCTGACGCAACGCCGGGACAGAAACACCGACGCTGTCGGATCATCATCCTCATATTTCCCCAGCGGAAAGGCAAGATCGTTCGGCGCAAGTTCGGCGGCTCTGACAAGCGAATCCGGCAGGTCGCGGCGACTTCGGCAATTACCGACCAGTCAGGCCGGTCCCCTGGTACCAGGGCGTGCTCAGTGGCCACATTCGCCTTCCTGGATCTTCCCTGAGACGCCCGGAACGTTGCTGTGGCCGTAAGCCCCGACAGCGGCACCGCCGACAGCATTCAGCGGCCTGATCGTTATCCGTGGAAAACGCCAGCCCTGCCGATTTCCTGGGGAAAATCGGGCGATTGCCGCCATCAAGCCAGCAAGACTTGTGGGCGATGTCTCACCAGCGACGCTCAAGGGGCGGCATGTCCGGCGCCGCCCGAGCGCCACCGGCTATCACAGAATCTGGTGAAATCAACAGTTTTTGGCCTCGATTTCACGAATCAGCCGTTGATTGTCACGGAAATTTCCGGTTCCGAAGGAGTTTTCTGTCGCCTCAGGAAATGACACAGTAGATTGGATTGCCGATTCATTCTGAGCGGGAATTCTGTCACACTAAAGCCGGGGAATTCCGGTGCGTCTGTCATGAATGCTCGCCGGAACTGAACCCTCAAGGCCGCATCGGGCCAGCAGGACTGTCGATCACCATCGCAATTTCCTGTGGTGTCCCGGCAGTTCACAGAAAACCAGAAGGTGCCTGCAATGCAACTGAATCCTGCCACCGGGACATCAAGTTCAGAAGCATCCGTTCGCCACAGAACCTCAATCGCCACCTTGATTCCATCAAGGCTCGACAGGGCAACTCGCCGTCGGTCCCATGTGGCCCAAGTCCTGTTGGTCCTTGCGTTGCTCAGCAGTCTGCCGGCAACGGCAAAGGCGCAAAGCCCGGAGACGGACTTCGAAAACAAGATTCGACCGATCCTGGCCGGGACCTGCTTTCAGTGCCATGGTGACAACAAGCAGGGAGGCGGTTTGAAAGTCGACTCCAGGCAGGCCCTGCTGCAGGGCGGCGACACGGGCGCAGCGATTGTCCCCGGAAATCCTGATGGCAGCCTGCTGATCCAGGCCATTGAACGCCATGCAGATGTCTCTGCCATGCCACCCGATCAGGATCAGGCCCTGCGTGCGGATCAGATCGCCGATTTTCGGCAGTGGATCCAGGCCGGCGCGGCGTGGCCTGAGACAACGACAAAATTCGAGAGTCGCCTGCACTGGGCATTTCAGCCCATTCAGGAACCGCAGCTCCCGCAGGTAAATCATCAGGACTGGTGTCGCACTCCTGTGGATCGTTTCATCCTGTCCGCGCTCGAAGGCCACAATCTGCAACCGGCACCTCAAGCCGACCGCAGAACCCTGATTCGTCGAGTGACCTTTGACCTGACAGGACTTCCGCCAACGCCTGAGGAAGTGCGAGAGTTTCTGGACGACTCTGCTCCGGACGCCTTTCAGAAGGTTGTCGATCGTCTGCTGAATTCGCAGGCTTATGGCGAAAAATGGGGACGGCACTGGCTGGATGTGGTGCGTTACGCCGACACGGCCGGCGAAACGGCCGACTATCCGGTCCCGGTTGCCTGGCGTTACCGAAATTACGTGATCGATGCCTTCAACAACGACAAGCCGTATGACCAGTTCGTGCAGGAACAAATCGCCGGCGACATCCTCGCGCGGCAAAGCGTTTCCGACCGATATGCCGAGCAGGTGATTGCAACAGGTTTTCTGGCCGTCTCCAGACGTTTTGGATTCGACTCAGAAAACTATCACCACCTCACGATTCAGGACTC
>JALQWE010000545.1 GCA_023258825.1 Planctomycetaceae bacterium
CGATTGTCATTCATAAAGTACAGATGCCCGTCATGAAAGACCGGCGACGTCACGTTTGAACCCTTCATGCTGGTCCATAACCGCAGACTCTCTGTCACATCTCCACTGCCGCCCATGCGCACCGCCAACCCCGCGACTCCGGAACGTCCGCCAAGGCAATACACGGTGCCAGCATTGCAGACCACACTGGGAACCATGTACCACGTGATGTCCGTGCCGCATGACCAGTACAATTCACCCGTCTTCGGATCATACGAACGCAGACTGCCCTGCATCGCAATCAGCAACTCTTCTCGCCCCTCGCTGCTTTTGCCAATCACCGGCGTATTCCAGGATTCCCGAATCCCGTCCACTCGCCAAACCTCACGCCCCGTACGACGATCCAGAGCCCGCAAGGATTCACTCTCCACACTCGCATTGATGAACACCAGATGGCCGTGAAGCACCGGCGACGCACTGGAACCCCAGCCATGAGTCTTCGAGCCAACGTCAGCCCGCCACTGCTCTTCACCACTGTGATCAAACGCAATCACTCCCGTCTTGCCGAAAAACACCACCACTCCACTCGCATCGCAGGCTGGTGTACTGGCCGCAAATCCATGATCACGAATTTGCTCTTCCTCCGGTAACTTTGCCTCCACGGCACGCTGCCACAACAGCCTGCCACCACTCCGGTCCAGACACAGCAAATGGCGTCGCAAATCAGCCTGCGTACCACCTGGCTGCCCCGGCACATAAAAACCGGAATAACACGTGACATACACCCGTTCGCCATGCACGACCGGACTTGAAGCACCCGGTCCCGGCAACTCCGTCTTCCACGCGATGTTCTCGTCCAGTCCCCACGTCAGCGGCAACGCAACAGATCCCGCATCTCCCTGCCCGCCGGCTCCACGAAATGCCGTCCAGTCCTCGCTGAGCCCCTCACTGCTCACCAACATGCTCAGCAGTACCGCCACACACACACTGCCAGAACCGCTTCCGCCAAACGACTGCCGCCTGCCCATGATTCGACTCCGACGCTGACCTGTAGAACATCATCCCTCGACCAGCCAATCTCAGTTCGCAGCCAGCCGAACACTCACTTCATCATCCGTCAACCCACCGCCACAATACAAGCCCACCGCCACCCGCACGGAAACTTTCAATCACCAAAGTCTCGCTGAGCCGCTGCCGCTTTCCCCGCGTCCCCCTCTCAATTTCCCGCATGGGGCACATGATCACAGTCTCCCGGCCCCAGTCCTCAAGGTCGCTCAGACTCCTACAACCGATACCAGTCCTCTCACAATCTTTGTTTCAAAAAGACAACAACCCCAAATCCCCCGAAATACCCAGTATATCAGAAAGGAGAAAAGAAACCGGCGGCCGGTAGAATTGACTCGTCTGAAGTCGCTGCGCACACTGAAATCGAGATCAAGCCTCTGGTGTGCACGGTTCTTCAGCACCAGGTTAGGACACACGGCTGTCAGTCCGCACCGCGAGGCACATAATCCAGTTCTCCCGTTTGCTGCTTTGACCCACATGATTTTCAGGCTGCTGCACACAGCCATCGTTGTCTGAGTTTTCAAGTGATGGATTTGAATTCTTAGGATTCGCGCATGCGGCCGGAAACTGGAAATTCGGACTCTCATGAACCAGAGCGGCCCATCACCAAACGGATGGCCTCGCCCAACAGTGCCACGGCCGAGGATCTGAACGCGCGGACCATCATCGAAGGCGTCACACCGGCCAGCGATGGCGATACCGGCTTCACTCTGTCAGACACCATTGGTAAGTATGAGATCCGCGCCCAACTTGGCAGCGGAGGCATGGGCGCCGTCTACCGGGCCTTCGACCCCATGATCGAACGCGAAGTCGCTCTGAAGATTCTTTCTCACGACATTGCGAATTCTGAGGTGGCCCTGCAACGTTTCCTCGGCGAAGCCCGCGCCATCGGTAGGCTGAATCATCCCAATGTCGTTTCGATCTATGACATCGGAACGTGGAACGGCCAGTATTACCTGGTCATGGAACTGCTCTCCGGTGGCAGTGTCGCTGACAAACTTCGGCAACAGAGCCCACTTCCGTGGCAGGACGCCTGTCGCATCATTTCCGAAGCCGCCAAAGGGCTCGCCGCCGCCCATGCCACCGGTATCATTCATCGCGACATCAAACCCGAAAACCTGATGCTCACGCGGGACGGCATCGTCAAAGTTGTGGATTTCGGACTGTCAAAACTCATCGACGCGTCGCAGGACTCCCAGCAGAGTATCACGAGAGTCGGCCAGATCCTTGGGACGCCTCAATACATGAGCCCCGAACAGTTCGAAGCCACAGAGACAGACGCACGCACGGATGTCTACAGCCTCGGGGCAACACTCTTCCGTTTGCTCACCGGTCAGTACCCGTTCGGTCAGTGCAGTTCCGTCGTGCAGGTCATGACCGCACATCTCACAAAGGCTCCTCCAGCGCCCACTCAGTCCGTCACCGGCCTGCCACCTGCCTGCGATCAGATTGTGGCCAGAGCGATGGCCAAAAAACCGGAAGATCGTTACCAGTCCGCTACAGATCTGGCCATGGAACTGGATGCCCTGGTGCATCGGCCACTCGCCATGGCACCGCCTACACCCGTTCCTTCCGAGCAGACACTCAGAACACTTCAGAACGTGGTCATCATCGAACCCTCCAAACTGCAGGGAACGATCCTGAAGTCAGCGTTCTCTCAGGTGGGCGTCTCAACCGTACAACTCTGCACAGGACTCGAAGCCGCACGCAAATCTCTTATACAGGCCCCCACCGATCTGCTGTTGACCGCGATGCAGTTGCCGGACGGCAGCGGGCTGGAATTCATTCGCGAATTTCTCCACGCCGACAACTCCTCACAAACCACTGTCGTGCTGAATTCCAGTGACTCGACCCTCGCGGAACTCACCAACGCCGGTCAGTCCGCTTGTTTGATACTCGCTCCCAAGAAGGTGCGGCCCGAAGAAATCATTCGCATCGCTCACGCCGCCAGCCCCTGCTCTATACACGCTGGCCCGCTGGCGCAGCCACTGAATCCCGCGACGCTCCGATTGCACATCATCCTCGATTCAGGCCGCATCCCCGATGCGCTCGCGGACAGCATTCGTGATCTCAAGCTGCTGGATGTCGAAGTCTTCACAGCCACCGATTCACATTCCGCATCAAACGCCACACCAGATCTCACTCTCCTCGTGCAGTCCGCGCCGTCA
>JALQWE010000546.1:0-268 GCA_023258825.1 Planctomycetaceae bacterium
TCCGTCTACAGACCTCAGACCTTGTTCGAAATCCAGATCACCGTCATTGTGGCCGCGTCTGCTGGCCGGCCGCATCACCGTCACGCCGTGCGAGTCCGCTTGTCTGCGGGCCTGCGTCCTGACTTTCCCCGACCCGCGCAACCCACGACTGGAAGCACTGGTCTGGTTCGCCTTCGAGTCGGATTCTGATCATTCTCAGGGCGAACTGCAATTCGCTGCCCCGATGGACGCTGCTGATTTCCCGGGGCTCATAAGGTTCAGCCGCCGA
>JALQWE010000546.1:278-3208 GCA_023258825.1 Planctomycetaceae bacterium
AGGTCACGGTCTGCTGCGTCGCCAACGAACACCATCGCCACGTCAGACAGCCACACACGCCCCGGGCTTCGCCCTGTCCCGCAGCGTTTCCACCCGCGCGGACTGTTCCTCAGACGCTTCCGACACCATTTTCAAGACACAGCTTTGGGAGCGTACGTTCCTTGACTACACTGTCTGCAGTAACCTCGAAGCCAGATCGCCGGCGACTTCCTGACGGAGATTTCCACCTGTGTCACCCAGTCCCCATTCTCCTCCCGGAATACACCAGCGGATTCAGCAGCGAAAGGCCGCCCTCGCAGCCATTCGCACAGGTGGACGCGAACGGCGGGCGGAGGGAAAATCCGGGATTGAATGTTCCACATGGCTGTCGGACCAGATTGATCAGTTCGTGCGGGACAGTTTCAACTTTGTTGCCGGCGAGCGAGCTCGTGAGCTCAAGGACGCCTGCACTCTGCTGGCGATCGGTGGCAGCGGTCGAAAACGGCCGGCACCTTATTCGGATATTGATTTGCTGGTCATCCTTGACCCGCGACTGCAGTCGGAAGTGGAACCGCTGATCACGGCGGCAATTCGTGACTGCTGGGATTCCGGTGCACAGCCTGCCTGCACTGTTCGGACGCCTGAGGACGTGGTCGCCTTCTCGGCTCTGGATATTCCCTTCGCGACGTCTCTGATGGAAACCCGAGTGCTGCAGGGAAACTCGGGAATTGCCGAAGCTGCTTTGCAGCAGGTGCAGTCGAAAGTGCTCTCGCGTGATCGCTCCGGGCTGATTCTGAAACTGATGGCGTCTCGTCGCGAAGAATGGATCGCGCGCGGTAACTCGGTGAATCAGCTGGAACCCGACGTCAAACGTTCTCCGGGCGGACTGCGCGACATTCAGTTGCTCCGCTGGGTGGCGTTTCTGCGTCACGGAATTCCCGACCCGCAGGCTTTGCGTGGTGCCGGCGAGATCAGCGAGCAGGAGCTGGAACAGTTGAATCTGGCGGATGAGTTTCTCACGGCGCTGCGATTTGATCTGCATGTGCAGCAGGGGCTGAAGCAGGATGTGCTGACCCGTGAACTGCAACTGAAGATTTCCTCGGCCCGTGGTATTTCCGGGTCCAATCCATCGCGGCCGGTCGAAGTCTTCATGCAGCAGTACTTCGACCACACCTCCCGAGTCGCCGCGATTGCGCGACGAGTGGCTGATGTGCCCAGAAAACTGCCGCTGCTGGCACGGCTGAAAAACGTGTTTCTGCCCCGAAAAAGTCCGCAGGGTTTTCTGATCGTCGATGGCGTCCTGCAGGTGTCCCCGCAGTTCCTGCATTCACTCCAGGATCCTGTGAAAATTCTGGAAGTCTTCGTGGCTGCGACGCAGAACCAGGCGCGGCTGGCCCCGGAGCTGAAACGACGGATCGGGCATGCCGCGGCATCCCTGCCGGAAGAACCCACCTACGAAATGACGGAACAGTTTCGCGAAATCCTCCGCAGTGCCCCGGGGCTGGCGGAAACTCTGCGCGCGATGGTGGAAACCCGGGTTCTCGACTGGCTGGTGCCGCCGTTTCGCGAAATTCGCAACCTGATGCAGTTCAATCAGTATCACAGCTTCACCGTCGATGAACATACGCTGAAGACCATCGATGAGGTCACAGCGTTCGCCAGTGACAAGTCTCCTGTGGGATCCGCCTATAAGGAAATCCGACATCGTGCCACGCTGCATCTGGCCCTGCTGATGCACGACATCGGAAAAGGTCGTGTCGGGGACCACAGTCTCATTGGTGAACAGTTGGCTGAAGAAGTGGCGGTCCGATTGCAACTTGCTGCCAACAAGAAAAGCATGCTCATGTTCCTCGTCCGGCATCACCTGATCATGCCGGACATCGCCTTCCGCCGCGACCTGTCGGATCGTGGCATGCTGATCGACTTCGCGCGCCTGATCGGCGCGCCCGAACAACTGCGCATGCTCTACTGTCTGACGGTGGCGGATATTCGAGCCGTCGGTCCTGATGTCTGGTCGGACTGGAAGGGAGAGCTCCTCGCTGACCTCTACGACCGCACCAGCCTGATTCTCAGCGGTCGTCCGTACAACCATCTGGAACGCGAAAAACTGCAGGAGATCCGCATGACCGTGCGGAAGTCCTTTATTCCGGCGGATCGGTCAGGTCCGGATACGGCCGAAGAATGGCGACAATGGGCCGATCGACAGCTCGATACGCTGCCACCGATGTATCTGATGAATCAGCAGCCGTCTCGAATCGCACGCGATCTGGCCATGATTCAGCAGCTCAATGAGCATGACGTGAAGATCGAAGGCGAGTTCGATGCCGAAAAGGAACTGGTCAGCTATCGCGTCTTTGCTCCGGCACGCTTTGCGAACGGCAGTTTCCATCGCATTGCTGGTGTTCTGTCCGGACTGGGCATGGACATTATGGACGCACAGATCTGCACGTCGTCCAATGGTTTTGTGATCGCGTCCTTTCGTGTGCACGATCGTGATTTCAAGGGCGTCGTTCCGCATTCCCGAATCGAAGCGGTCGCGATTGTGATTGGTGATGTACTGACAGCCCGCAAAGCTGTCGAAAGTGTCTTTCGCAAAAGTCGCGTCGTCCTGAAGAATCATCAGAAGGCCGTGATGATCAAACAGGATCCCAAAGTTGCCTTCGACAACGACTGCTCTCAGAGATACACCGTAATCGATGTGTTCGCCACAGACACTCAGGGTTTGCTGTTCACACTGGCACAAACACTGTTCAATCACGGTCTGACCGTCTACCTCGCCCGCATTGATACCAGCATCGATCAGGTCGTCGACGTGTTCTATGTGCTGGATCAGGATCAGAAGAAACTTGAGGATCAGGAGAAAATTCATCAGGTGCGGACCTCGCTGCTGAATGAAATTCGCCAGATCAGCCAGTAAAAAACCTGATCCTGTCGAAATGTGACTTCTCGGT
>JALQWE010000547.1 GCA_023258825.1 Planctomycetaceae bacterium
GTGAGCGGCGCCGATGCGCCGCTGCCATCGCCGGCATCACGAAGGCGATTCCATCGATGGAAACGGTTGTCTGGCCCACGGATGACGTCGATGTGTTCTGCGTCACGGCAGCGGTGCCTGTCACGGCCCCCAGATCGCCACCGGAAATTACGAAATCTCCGGACATGTGGATCTGGCGAGTCCCATCAGCATGCAGCAGTAAAGCTCCCTCGCCGTTGGAAACTCCCGCGTAATACCCGGCGCCAGCCTGCAATGTCGCCGAGACATTCGTAGCCACCGCCTGAATATCGCCTCCCTGTCGCTGAAAGCCGAAGTCCCCGGAGAGGTGCACGAAATTCCCGACGTCGATTGCCAGCTCGGTGGCCGACAAAACCATCAGGTCCGTGGCAGCCGGGAGATCCGTGAATGTGTAGCCCACTGAGCCGATGCTGACTGTGGTGTTGGAATACTCTTCGTCAGTCGTGTTGTAACGCAAAGATGCGTATCTGGCCGAAGCACTCGCAAAGTCTCCTCCAGTCAGATTGAATGTACCCTGCACTTCCAGAGCCATGGTGTCATCAGTTGTCAAAATCATACCCAGACTGGCTTCGCTGAGCGTCGTCGAAAAGGCGTCTGTCTGCATGATGGCGGATACATCAGTTGCGACAACTGACACACTGGTGCCCGTGACATCAAATGCGAAGTCACCCGTCAGATCAGCGAAGCCGGCAATGCTGAAATTGACATCGTCACCGGCGAAGCGTCGGGAACCCGCTGCGACATCTATCGATACGGATTGTCCGCCAATATTCAGTTCACGCTGGACGTTCGATGAAAGCGTGCTGAGTTCTGCGTGAAAGGTGCCGGACATCGTCATCCCGGCGACACCGGTCAGTGCAGCAGTGCCGCTGATCTCCAGAGCGTACTTGTCATCCGGCGTGATGACGAGGCCAAAGCTGGAATTGCTGATCTCAACACCGGCCGACTCCTGGTCAAGGGAAACATTGATCGCGGTACCGGCAACACGAGTTTCACCGGAACTTTCTTCGAAGTACATGGTTCCGGAAAAACTCGCAAATCCTTCAGCAGAAATACTGCCCGTGAAACTGAACGAAGTGACGGTATTGTCAAAGTAACTGCTGAGAAATCGGCCAAAGGCGTCCCGCTGAGAATCGGGTGGCGAAAACTGCAATCCACCCAGAAGAGCCTTGACTACCAGGCTTAAACCACCATCAATTGATGGCACAATGTCGAAGTATCGATCGTTGCCAGGAAACGCATACAGACCCAGCGCATCGGAAAAACGGCTGGTGATGGAACTGGTGGAGGCAATCTTCAGAAAGTCAAACGTCGTGCCGATCGCGGGCACGTAGTTGTTAACCAGTCGTATGTCGAGCAACCCATTTAACGTGACTGCGCCGCTGCCTGTCACGTTCAGCTGGTCATAGCCGTCGACATAATTTCCACCGAACGGATCGCCTGCTGTGGAACCCCCGATTTCAATCTCCAGCGTGCCCTCGGCCGAGAGATTCAGGGATGTGACAGTCTGAATTTCGGTCACGTCACTGGTCAGCAGCAGTCGCTGCTCCAGCGACTGCAGACGCCCCGCAACAGCAGGAACAATTCTCCGCGGTATTCCCTGACGTGACTCCCTACTCCGAATTCTTCTGGCTGCAGCGGGGATGCAGAGGTCCTGACGGAGACGTGTCCAGAATTGTTTCAAACTCATGATTGTTTGTAGCTTCAGAGAGGAACAGCTTCGTGCCCGCATCAAAAAACAGATGCCGGCGTCGGTAGTAAAGAGATGCGGCGAACACGGGGACAGGACCGTCCACTTCGCGCGGAACGCAAACCGATCCAAACAGGAGGATCCGCAAGAGCGGTTCGCCTGCGGTGGCGAAAACGGCACGCACACCAATCAGATCGCGCAAGACGTCAAAACGTTGGCGGTGAGCATCGCATTCCTGCTGAGGCGAAGCCACATGAGCCAACTCTCTGAAACCACTGGATGCGAGAAAGCCGATTGGTGGAGCAAATCCATGTGCCCAATTCGTATCTGGTTACCTGAAGTGAGATCAATTCAGGTGCTTCTGCGTACATCCTGATTCAGAAGTTGCTGGTGCGCTGGAGAAATGGCGATTTTCGAAATGTGGGAGGGTTGATGTCTGAAGGACATCAGTGATTCAGGAATCAGAATTGGCTGAAACTTGCAGCAGTCAGCTAAATCCGCGGAATCGTGTAGTCGTTATGACGGACAAGTTCAATGCCGCCGATTCTGTCTGGACAGAGATTCCGAAGAAAAGCGCAATTAGGTAATTGGCATATTACTCTACATGCGTGTGGACAGTATTAGCACACTTCAGCCCGTGATGAAGTTGCGGCGGCATGCCTCGGCAAGTCGTCGGAGTCCACGCTGTTTTTTCACGAAACCGCCTCACATGTAAAAACACGAGTTGCTCGCAAGACAGTCCATGTACTGCTCCCTCGAAACTGGTCGCTCCTGCGAAAAGCAAATCACAGAGCGAGTGACATTCCAAAGGATCGAAACGCCTCTCTGGCGACGACGTCTGCCAATCATGAATTGTCGCTTTTCGCTCCCGCGAAAAGTCAATCACAGGGCCTGACGCGTCGCAGGAGCGAAACGTCAGGCCCATGGCCCGTCAGTCCAGTCCGCCCAGTGTGCTGATGGCGTCGGTGAAGAGGTCGTCCAGCAGGTCCAGTTCCTGACGTGTCTTTGACGGCACCGCTTCCGTCCTGCCCTGCCCTGTGGCCAGAATCCGTGGCTGAGTTCCCACAATCTGCTGTCCGCGGGTTGTACTGACGCGTCGGCCGGTGCTGGTGAGCTCACCCGAAGCGATCAGAGTTGCCGCGGTCGTTTCCTCTGCAGCTGCCGAGTCACCATTTGCAAACAGGTCGTCGACTGTTGCCCACCTAGCAACGGCCGGTGCCACGTCATTTGGCATCGGCTGGTCGCCGGTTAGCAGGTCGGCCACACTGACGCTGCGGCGCTGGCCGGGTTGCAGTGTGCCCGCCATGATCCGGTCCGCAGTCTGCTGTCCATCCAGGTCGCTCAGCCCCAGCACGTGGCCCAGTTCATGAGTCAGCACGGTCAGGAGGTCCATCGTGCCGTCCGGTACCGTTTCGCTCATGGCACCCACGTACCAGCCGTAACCGAGGGCGTCGTCGTCGAGCACAATTCGTGACGATCCGGTCAGGCCCAACGCTCC
>JALQWE010000548.1 GCA_023258825.1 Planctomycetaceae bacterium
GTGTCTTTCGTGCTTTTCGTGGATAAAAAAACATAAACCACGACGACAGAATCCCACGAATCGCAACCGGCTGCTAACGCGTCGCCGCTCACAAAATCGGCTCAGGTGGAACTTCGCCCTCCCCGAAAATCTCCCTTCGATGGCGGAGATGGGCGGGGCGTGCGGTTACAGCAATCGCAGGCCTGTCGGCAGAGATTCGCCAACAATCAACGCCGCTTCGTCGCGATCCAGCGGTCCGCCCTCGGTGATCAGCCGCAGCAGAGACGGTTTTGCTCCGGCGCGCTGCATCCGCTCGACAACTCGACGGCGTTGCGATTCCTCAATCTCACGATAACGATCGCCCGTTTTCCGACACAGCTGCATCAGAGCCAGTTGCGTTGTGCCTTCCGATAGATCGCCAGCGTTCAGCAGGGTGTCGATCCAGTCCTGCACGATGGACACCGGGAGTACCAGGTTCAGCGGCCCATAGACCGGAACCCGAGCCCCCAATCGTCCCAGCATCCATGTCAACGCCGTTCTTACGGGTTCGAAAGACGCGCGAAACATCAGGTCCAGCGCCATGTCTCCCAGCTCCTGTCGCAGTGACTGATCCAGGAGTTCCAGTGATCCCAGCATGCGCCAGATTTCTGCGGCTTCGTGATTGCCGGACGCATAGGGGGCGGCTTTGCCCCGTCCCGTGCGAACCTGACGAAATCGCTGCCGAATCGCAGGAAGAATCACCGATGCCATCTGATTCTGCCGACCCGCTGTGAATCCACCAGCCATCCGACGACACAGCGTTCGCAGCTCGGCCAGACAGGCCGGATCTGCGTGCAGCAGTCGGCCCCCCAGCACACGCCACGTTTCTTCCACACGCCAGTCGTCGGCCGCCATTCCGAAGCCCGGTCGCAGGCAGTATCCGGCCAGATTCAGCCATCGCGCTTCATGCACAGCGCTTTTTCGGCGACCGTCATTCAGCTCCATCAGCTCGGCCCAGATGGCCCGCAGCAGTGACGGTGGCCAGTCCCCGCGAGACACACCCACGGCGTTCGTGAGTCGCGTCATCGTTTCGTCCGGCTTCACATTGGCCCGGCTGCCGAAAATACTCCGCAACACCGCCGCGGCCGACTGAATTGTCTCCTGATCCACAATTCCCGATTGCTCAGCCATCCCCTGATGACTCTCACGATCAGTTTCTGTCGCTGACCGGACGTCGAATTGCAGTTGCCACCGTCGACCACCATCGACCTGCTCACACCACAATTCCAGAGTCCCGATTTCGGTCAGTCGCGCGGACAGCCGAACGGCAGCTACAGCCGCTTCGCCACGCTTGCGACTGGTGAGCACCGTGCGAATCGGTGGAAGCCCTGTCAACTGCTCCGGGTCGATCGGTACGATTGCCCCCGGTGCGTCCGTCAGTCGCGTTCCTGAAACCAGAATCGGAAACTCAACCGGTTCGGCCGTTCGCACCTGAAACTGACGCTCCATCGTGATGCTTTCACCAGTCACCTCTGTTCCGGCCGGGACCAGACAGAGCGCTGCGCGACTTCCATCGGGCTGTTCCACGCCGATGTAATACGTTCGCGCCAGACCGGCGACAATGCGAACACCCTGTCCGCGACGCACCATGCCGAATGACGCTGCCCCCTGGGCCACCGCAAGATCCAGTCGATCGTTTCGCAGCACGGTCGGCGTCCATGCGGGATCCCACGGCCGAAACAACTGCTCAAGGACTGTGATCATCCGCTGACGCAGCACCGGACTCTCAAAGAACCCCCCATTAAACAGCACAATGTCCGGACGAGCCTGCAGCGGATCATTCCCCTCCCCTGCTCCTCGGTGCGTCTGCAGAAAGGCGGCAAGGTATCGAGTGATGGCGGGGTCCGCAGCGTACGGTAACCCAAACTCCTGAAACCCGGACTGACGGCGCTGGGGCCGATCGTCGAGTCTGACGTCGGGCAGAAAACCTTCAAGGACCAGCTTCAGGACGTCCTCACGACGCAGTTCGGTCTGCAGGGATCCCCCGATCAGTCGAGATCCGCCGCCCGACAGATTGATGGTCAGCGTCTCCGGAGCATTGGGGCCAAGGAGCGTCTCTTTGGCATGCCGACAGGCGGGCACCAGCAGGCTCCATTGCCGCGCATCCAGCTGGACACGTTCCGCCAGTTGCGCTTCCACCGCGTGCGCAAGGGCCAGATCCAGATTGTCGCCTCCCAGCAGCAGGTGGTCTCCGACAGCAACCCGGTGAAACTGCAGCCGACCGCTCTCGCCGGATCGAACATGAATCAGGCTGAAGTCTGTGGTGCCCCCGCCGATGTCACAGACCAGAATCTTCTGGCCCGGCGCAACATGCTGTTCCCACGTTTGCTGATGAAAATGGACCCATGAATAGAAAGCCGCCTGCGGTTCCTCAAGCAGAATCACCCGCGGTAGTCCGGCCGCGCGTGCTGCGAGGACCGTCAATTCCCGTGCCACCTCGTCAAAAGACGCCGGAATCGTCAGAATCACATCCTGCTGCTCCAGTGGATACTGCGGATGCTGAGCATTCCTGGCGGCTCGCAGATGGCCCAGGTAACGCGAGATCGCGTCCACCGGCGACAGCCGCTGCACATCCGTCGCACCCTGCCATGGCAGAATGGCCGCTCGACGATCCACGCCGTGATGACAGAGCCAGGACTTCGCCGATTCAATCATCCGCCCGGGAATACTCCGCCCCTGATCCCGCGCGAACACACCAACAACGCTTTGCGGAGCTGCGTCCTGCCAGGGCAGCCGAAAAGCGCCGCTGCGAGCCTCCTCGGCCGTGCCCTCGTAATGAAACGAGGGCAACGTTTCCAGTCGCTCCACCTGTCCGGGATTCACGATCTGCGGAATCAGAAAGGTCTGCACGATGCCATCACCGCTCTCGGAATCAATCCAGCAAACGGCAGAATTGGTCGTGCCGGAATCAATACCGATCACGTATCGAGCCCGCTGCGGCTGATCAACCGCCATGTCCGGTGCAGATACAGGAGAATTGTGCGGGTCAGCTGTCACGGGCGAGATCGTTTCTGAAGGTCCTGAGAACGCCGAACTGGACACTGAGGAAGATCGGCTGACACGGGCCCGCGCGGTAGTCTCCGCCGCCCGGACCACATGATACTCAATTTCCACATCCCGGGCATCCCAGGCGGTGTGTCCCGGGGGAGCACTGGCTTCATGAGAACCCTGGGCTGGAAC
>JALQWE010000549.1 GCA_023258825.1 Planctomycetaceae bacterium
CTCAGTAGCCAGCATACGGCGGTTGCGGAACTGCTGTCCAGAACTTTGAATCTGCCCGAGCAGTCGATTCGGGAAGTCACGGCGCTGCGTGCTGCCGGACGCGCTGAGGACGCGGCGCGGTTGCAGGCCGCGACTGAACGCCTGCAGACGCAGATGCCATTGCAGGGGGCGGAGTTGTTTCGCTTTCTGTTGCAGGTGGACGAGATGCAGAAGCATGTCAGTCTGTGGGAAGTGCACATCGGGGAAAACGGGAAGGCACAGATTCGCGATGGTCAGCGATCTGCCACGATTGACTACGGCACCGAGGAAGAGTTTGCCACGCGGCTGTTTGAAGCCGGAAAGACTTTTGGGGATCCTCGCAATCTGGTGCTGGTGCTGCTGACCTGGGGAGATGCCCAGTTGGGAGCACGTCAGAAGGCAACGCGGGGAATTCCGCGACTTCTGGAACTGCTGCGGCGGGATTCGGCCGGAATTCGCTGGTATGATTTCTCAGTGATCGGTTATCGTCCGGAAGGTCCGATCTTCGACGCAGCCCGGTAGTGGCCGACAGGTTCCGCAGACAGTGGCAGGATGGTGCACATGGTTCAGACTCCGCCAGGCTTCAAACTTCAGCAGGTTCCCGGAAAAGTGGTCCGCGGCACCACAAAGGCCGGCGTCGGGGTCGGGGCGATTGCCCTCGGCATGCTGGCGTTTCTGCTGCTGCGAGGATTTGGACCGGGCGGTTCCGGTGGGGCTGGTGATGCAGGCGAAGGCTCAGGCGATGCGCAGGACCTGACCTCCGTCGACGCCGGCGATGATGCAACGTCGGCCCCGGCGGACTCGGATCGGGCCTCGGCACAGCCCCGCGGGCTATCGGGGGACGACGACGATCTGACATCGGACGAACGCAGTGCCCTTGCCGCGCAGGTCTTGAACGTGCTGATTGATGAGCGGCAGTTTCTGATTCAGATTGCCACGACACCGACCCCGTTGTTTCGACCTTCTCCTCTGGCTCGGATTGCTGAGCTGGCTGCTCGAGCGCCGGGCGATACCAACGGCATTCGTGTCCGAATCCTGCGGCGTGAAACGGCCCGCCCCTCTGCCGAAAATGAACTCCGAGAGGTCCTTAAATCGGTGGGCTTGCTGGACGATGCCATTCTGATGCCGGCAGAGACGGTGCCCTGAGCTGGTGCGTCTGGTCCTCCGCAACGACCAGACTAATGGCTTACGTGGTGACCAGTGATGGGCCAGGTTTCAATGCTGATCTGATTGCTGGGCAGCAGTCGATTGATCACCAGACTCCCTGGGTTGGCGGATGTTTTTGCTGGATGAATCTGATCGGTGGTCTATCGTGACGGAACTAATCGGGCTATGAATACCCAATACGAACTCTATCGATCACGCCGACAGATGACGGGCATCGTCACTCTGTTGTGTCTTGGCAGCGCGGGGCTGGGGTTTCTGTTTGCGGCGCCGGGATCGGCATGGGCGGCCTCGGCCTTTCGCATCGGCATCGTCTTTGGGGCATTATGGCTGTGTTTTCCCACTAAAACCCGTCCGGCGGCGTGGGCCATTTTCAGTCCGATGCGACTGATCCTGCTGGCCGTCGCCGTGCATTATGCGCAACGTCTGAAGTGGTACCTGCCTGCCATTCTTGTGGGGATACTGCTGTACCGGATGCTGCGCCCAAGGCAGCGTCGCAAGTGATGGCGCCGGTCATCGGACTGGCGTTATTTGTTATCTCCGGCAACCTCGACCAGCTGGACCGCATCGACGATGACATGTCCCTGAGTGTCCTGATTAATGATGGTCACCACCAGCTTTTCTCCCTGCTGCAGGGGCAGAGTGTGCAAAGTCACAAACAGTCCATCGATTTTGGGCTTTTGTTGCTGATTGATCATGACCGTCTGCTGCTGGTTCGCCGCCTGCAGCCGCACGGGAACGCGGGTGGAGCGATTGTTTCCCGGAGAATAACTGAGGTTCAGCTGGAAGGTTGCTGCTTTAGGGGCTGTCAGAGTCCATGTGGCTGACATCGTACCCTTCTCAAGATCGCCATCATGCAGATAGCCAGCGCCGACGTAGTTTGGTGACGAGCTGCTGGCCACCCAGTTACCCTCCAGCACGGCTTCAGCATTGTCCAGCACAAGTCCGGGCAGCGATTCCTTCGAGATCAGGATTCGCGGGGCAGATTGTGGTGGCAGATCCAGCACCTGTCCGTCCTTCAGCAATTGGGCACGCAGGTCAGAATAGGCAACGTCCTGAAGGCTGCTGTTGCTGCGCAGTGCGAGCACGGCAGCGGTCGCGGAGCTCTGGCCCAGGATCATGAAGACTGGCTCCATACGGATTGACCCGTAGGCAATGTGCGATGACGAAAGACAGACCGGGACACTCAGATTGGTCAGTGACCCCCGCGAAGGAATCAACGATCGGTAACTGATCAGGTAGGCGCCACCGGGAGAGACCTGAACGTCTCCTTCATTCTGAACAAAGCCATCGGCCGTGATGAACCGGCGGACATTGTGAGAGTCCATGTTATAGCTGCCCAGGCCTACAGAATCCGGAGCGATCACAATGCGTCGGCAGTCACGTTCGGTCACCACGTAATCGCTGACCATGCGTCGAGCTTCCCGAATGTAAAGCTGATGCGGCCAGTTGTCATTGTCCACGAATTCGTCAAGCGGCAGGCCCCACTGCGACATCTCGCGGCGAATCTGTTCCGGAACGCGAGGGTGGTTGGCCAGAGTCCACATGAGGCCTTTCTGGTAGCGTTCGTGGGCCCGCACGATGGCGTCACGTTCAGCGTAGTCCGCATCAGGATAGTGCGTGTTGCCGCCGATGAAGTCCGTGGAGACTGCGCAGTTGTTATTCGTGTCCGTTTTCCGATTCGGCATCATGTCCGGCTTCATGGGAAAACGCAGGTCACCCGCTTCGAAGTTGCGAAGAAGCAGTTCATAGTCCAGTTCGTTGTAACCTTCGGGTTTGGGAAAAGGCCGTCGATTCGTCGGGGAATTCGACATGCACATCCGAAAACAGTAAGCCTGAACCCGTTCGTCCCCGGTCCCGTCGATTCCGGCTGTGGCGTCTTCGGCACCCGGGAGCAGTCCGCTGTTGCGATCTCCCGGGATTCGCCAGGGATCCACCTTCTTCAGGAAGCGGTGATTGTGGGTGTTGGCCTGAACCTGATTTCCGTTCAGCGTTTCGTTGTAGACAGAGTT
>JALQWE010000550.1 GCA_023258825.1 Planctomycetaceae bacterium
CCATGTCCCCGCGTAGCGATCTTCGTGGAACAACACTCGTGCTGAAAATCCTTCTCCCAGCCCCGGTAGCGTGGCGTTGGTCAGATTGACCATCGGAGTCTCTCCCGCCCACTCCAGAGGCACCGTCACAGGCAATTTCGTATCCAGTTTTCCATACCGAATCCGCACTGTGAAGATCCAGAGATTACCCGACGCTTTTTCGACACTTTCAATCTCGTAGCGTTCAGGCTTGGGGGGCCCATTGTCCGCCTGACCGTCCGTTGTAAACGCCCCCACCAGAACACAGTTCTGCATGGACTGAGAAAATCGCTGTTCGAGCGCCACGCGGCCTGGATCCTCATCCCCCCTCGCACCGCAGCAAAACGCAGAGACCCAGAGCAGACTGCAAAAAAGACGAATCCGGGTTCCCACAAAACGCCCTCCACAGAAGTCACGACCAATCGCGTAAACCCACTTGTTGACACGTATCATAGGCACTTCACAGCGGGCCTTCAAATCTCCAGCCCTCAAAAAGGGGTCAGGTCTCTTTTCCCCCAAAAGAGACCTGACCCCTTTTTTGCGATTACTGAATGAGATCGTCGAGGTTCTGCATGTGAATCCGATACTGATGGTCCAGATCGGTCCATGAAACGCCTGCGATGCGGCTGAAGGAGGGTTCTTCCAGAATGCGATCTGCGTCGGGACGGTAGACCTCAGCGAGCAGCTGAATCAGGTCATCGCGGTAAAGGCCGTCGTCGTAGTGCATCAGGAAATGGGCAAATCCGGAGGCCTGTGTGTAAAGGGGACTGATCTGCGGGTGATTCTGAAACTCATCCTTGCCAAGGGCAAAGAACTGCTGGGCCGGCAGATAGAACAGGAAGGCCGGATCCAGCAGCCGCTGTCGAGCCGTATCAAACCGCACATACGTGGGATCTCCCAGAGTGACTTGCCCGTCTTCCTGAACGTTAAAGGACTCGAAGTAGCAGGCCAGTCCTTCAATCAGCCAGAAGTTGGATCTCTCGCACAGGATCCATTCATCGGGGCGTTTCTGTCGTGTTTTCAGGGCCATGGCCCGAGCCGCAACTCGGCGTGCTTCTGTGGTGTCGACATCAAAGATCTGATGCGTGGCTTCATGAAACAGAGTGGCGAAATCTTCACGAGCGGGATTCTGATAGAAGTAACAGGTGCGATCGGGCTGCCAATAGAGCCCATTGGTCTCAATATTCGGGGGCACTTTCCCGGCAATTCGCTTCTGGTACTCGTCACGAGTGGCGTAGTAGTGCACTTCCATCGGTTTACGTTTTCGGGCAGAAGACTTTCGGCCTGCGTTCTCGAAGCGTTCCTGCAGGGAGGCCGGTGTGTCGAAGAATGCCGCAAAGTTCTGCTGCAGCCATGCGTGAAAGATCTCCAGCTTCGAAGAGATCTCCAGGCCGGCTTCCAGACTGACGTTGGTCTTTACCAGGAAATGCTCGCTCTGAATCTCCCAGGCGTTGCGAAAGTCGCGGCGCAATTCCCCTTCCTTTTCAACGCTGATCCAATCGCCTTTCCACGGTCGCAATCCCTGCTCGTAGCGTGTGAGACTGGCGACAGCGATCCAGCCAAATCGGGGATCATACATCTGAGGCTTCTGGCCGCTGCGCATTTGCTTTTCGAAGGCCGACACCCACTCCCCGGCATAGTTGGGGTCATCTTTCGCCGCGGGATCGCGATACTGTTCCTGACCGAGCACCGACCGGGCAAATTTGTGATCCGGATCAAAACGAATCACGTCGCCGATCATGGAAAACGCCAGTGAGGGAAAGCCGGCCCGCAAGGCGGCACGAGCGAGCGTGTAGAGTTCGCCAGCGCGGGTCTGCCGTGCCTTCAGCAGTTGAGAACGCCACGCGAATTCCTCCGCCGGAAGCGAAGCCGGTAACTCCGGCGTCATCAGACGCGGAGGCTCAGGACGTGATGTCGTCTCCGTCAGTGTGCTCCGAAGTTCCGCCACTTCTTCGAGCGCCGAGGTCAACTGGCGTTCGCGGCACCACTCTGAAACGTCATCGAGGTCATCCGACAGCCCCTGCAATATCACGGCCCGGCGATCCAGAATCTGCCGATGGCGTCGATCCCGAGTCGCGTTTTCATCGCATTTCGCTGCCGAACTGAGAGCCACCGAGCAACAGGCGACCATCATGACAAGGAGCATCTGCAGGGACAGACGTGACGCCTGCCACCAAACCTGCTGTCGACCTGCCTGAACCATCTGCGCAATTCCAGTTTGCATTTGTAGAAGAAGCTCGCTCCGGAGCCTGATTGGTACGGCTGTGCTGAACCTCATGGAAGAATAGCAGGCCTTGCCTGTTCATCCCATTTCAGTTTTTGCGAAAACAGCAAAGCGGTTGGCGCCCAGGATAGCCAGAAACGGCAATTTCGACGAAAAATGCAGTGCGGCCCTGATTCGCATTCCTGAAACACTGCTGCCTGCGTACAGACTTTTTCCTGATTCGGCCGGATCCTGTAGAACACCCACGCCGCCATGGATTGATGGGGTTGTCCGTCTGTTGCAGGCTTATCAAAACTCGGAATCCCTGTGCCATGGAACAGAAGCCTGTGCTGATCGTTGGCGGTGGCCTTGCCGGCCTGTGTTGTGCCCGAGAGCTCTCACGGCAAAAGGTTCCCGTTGTGGTGATCGAGTCTGAGCCCGAAATCGGCGGTCGAGTTCGAACAGACCTGGTGGATGGTTTTCGACTTGATCATGGCTTTCAGGTCCTGCAGACCGCATATCCCGAAGCGACAGCTCAGTTGAACTACCCGGCTCTCCAGCTCCGGCCGTTTGCTCCCGGAGCCCTGATTCGCACGCAGGGGCGTTTTGTCGAAATGTCGGACCCGTGGAGACGTCCCGACAAACTGTTGTCCACGCTTTTCAACGGTGTTGGCACCTTTGCAGACCGGCTGCGACTTGCGAAGTTGCGATGGAACGTCTGCCGAAAAACCGATGCAGAAATTCAAAAAACGCCGGATCTCTCCACCCGACGCTTCCTGCTGGAGACCTGCGGATTCTCACCGGATCTCGTCGAACGATTCTTTCGCCCATGGTTCTCCGGAGTGTTCCTCGAAAAGGAACTCGCAACCTCCAGCCATTACTTTCAGTTTCTGGTTTAGGTATCTCAACAGTGCAAGATCCACGCACCTTAGTTAATAGCGTCTCCTTTGACATTATGCCT
>JALQWE010000054.1:0-6199 GCA_023258825.1 Planctomycetaceae bacterium
GGACTGCGAGTGGACGCGGTGGCCTCCATGCTGTACCTCGACTATTCCCGGGATTCCGGACAGTGGATCCCCAATCAGTACGGTGGACGCGAAAATCTGCAGGCGATCGACTTTCTGCGTCGCCTGAACACCATGCTGCATGCCGATTTTCCGGGTATTCTGACGATTGCTGAAGAATCCACCGCATGGCCAGGCGTCTCACGTCCCTGTTACGACGGAGGCCTGGGATTCACGATGAAATGGGACATGGGCTGGATGAACGACACGCTGCGTTACGTGTCGCGACAGCATTCATCGCAGCTACCATCTCAGCGACCTGACCTTTCGCAGCATCTACGCGTTTTCCGAAAACTTCGTTCTGCCGCTGTCGCATGACGAAGTTGTGCATGGCAAAAGATCCCTGTTGTCACAAATGTCCGGAGATACGTGGCAGCAGTTTGCCAATCTCAGACTGATGCTGGCAGCACAGTACGCGTCCCCCGGAAAAAAACTGCACTTCATGGGGATCGAACTGGGGCAGTGGACCGAGTGGAATCATGACGCCGAACTGGATTGGGTACTGCGGACGTTTCCCGCGCATGAGGGCATTCGCCGCATGCTGTGTGATCTCAATCGCCTCTACAGCACCGAACCAGCGTTGCATCACGCGGACCATGACAGCAGCGGTTTCTCATGGATTGTCGGGGATGATCAGACCAACTGTGTGATGGCCTGGGTGCGTCAGAGCACCACGGATGGCGAACAAATCGTAGTCGTCTGCAATCTCACACCAGCCCCGCATCAGCACTACCGGATCGGTGTTCCGGTTCCGGGCTTCTACAGCGAAATCTTCAATAGTGACGGCACCTGGTATGGCGGCACAGGGGTTGGCAACCAGGGCGGCGTGTATTCGACAAGTGTCCCCATGCATGGTCGCACACAAAGCATCTGCATCACAGTGCCACCGTTGGGTGTGATGCTGTTTCGGGCGATTGTCGCCCAACCGGAAACAGCGGGGCCGTCGGCCGCAGTGTCGGTAGATCATGCCATCGGCGATGACGCGTCAACCACCTCCATCACTGGCCGCTGACACATCCCGCCACGGCAAAGGAAGCCAACAAGGTACAGTCAGCAGCGGAGGGCCAGCGACAGGTAGCGAGCGGAGAATTGCCACCGAGTTCAGGTTTGTACCAGATTGGCGGTCCAGGTACTGGCAGCCCCATTCAGGATCACAGGCAGCCAGGCCGCCAGATCCGGAGCCAGCAATCCACTGCTGCCACAGGCCATACAGGCCTGAGTCAGCGCGTAGGATCCGCCAAGGACCGCTGAGCAGACCGCCATATTGGTAATCAGACTGTGCGATTCACGTCGCACCACCAGGGGCAGGGCAATGGTAATCGACAGCAGACACAGAATTGGTCGCGTGATTCGGGTATGCAGCGCCAGACTCTGACTGCGCAGCGGCACAGTTCCTGTGGAAGGATTCTGAATCCTGCGTATCAGTTGCAGGGACGACAGCAACTTCAGGTTTTTGCCGCGATTGTAAAGCTGATCAAATGTGACTTCGGAATAGATGAACACGTCCTGCCCGTCATTCACAGCGTGAATACGTTCGCGTCCCAGCGAGGTCAGCACGGAGGGATCGAATTCCCCCTGAATATTCTGCAGCAGCCAGCCGCTGCGTTTTGCCTTGCGGCCATCAGCCGTGATGAATCGCGCCTGCTCTGCTTTCAGAACACAACTGCGAGTGCTCAGGTGCGTTTCCGGCAGAGAAAAACTGGCCCCGATCAGCGTTTGAGAATCCACCAGGACCTGATCACCGTCGATATGCATCAGGAAGTTCGAGTAGTCATAGACGGGTTCGACACGCTGCACTTCGGTGGTCTCACTGCCCCTTGGCCTCTGCAACTGCACCGCAAGTGCTGGAATCATGAATTCCTGATTGACGATCAGGCACAGATTCAGCACCGCGGCAGAAAGCAGAAGAGGGCGAAGCAGCCGAAACGCGGGAATTCCGGCGGCCAGCAACGGAAATGTCTCGGAACTCTTCCGCAACAACCCCAGTACAGTAATTACGGAAATCACAATCAGAATGGGGCCCGCCATCTCAAAGAATTCGAAGGCGCGGTAAAAGTAATAGCGGCCGATACCTCCAAACAGCAGCATGTGCCGCGACGCCGCCGCTGTCTCCATTCCCTTTGCGGCATTGTCCTGGAACTCATCGATGTTCATAAAGAGATCGATGACCACGTACAGGCCGTACGCCGCCAGAAACAGCAACGCGAACGTGTGCAGCAGACGCCCTGTCAGATAGCGGTCAAATGTCGTCAGCATGCATCCCTGCCGAGTACTCTGCGATAGCACATGTGCCTGAAAACGATCCCGCGATGGCCACCAACAGCGTTGCACCTCGTTGGATGTCCCGAATTGGGTTGACCGCTCCGGAAAACAATCCGGCCTCCCTGTCTCCCGGGCTTCGGACCCAATAAAATTACAATGGAAACCCACCCTTGCCGTCAAGATCGGTTCAGCACCAACAGTGGTCGCTGCACATTGGCGCCAAATCCTTTAAAAGCCGTAAAAGTGTCAGAAATTTTCACGCCCCCGGGAATCCCGGTAACGCCAGTCCGCCGAATCCCGGGCTAATAACCGTCGACAATCCCCCAAAACACCCACAAAAATGAACAAATGAACACTAAAAACACAGTCACCGCTACAAAACAGTCACTTGTTGTTGAAAAAGTTGACACACAACCGAGATCTGTCATACTCTACGGCGTCTTTATTGTTCTTTTCCTGCAGAAACTCAAAGGATCTTCACAATGTCACGACGTCAGGTTCGTCGGACCGCGTTCACACTGATTGAACTGCTGGTCGTCATCGCCATCATCGCCATTCTGGTCGCACTGTTGCTGCCGGCCGTACAACAGGCTCGCGAAGCAGCTCGGCGTACTCAATGCAAGAACAATCTCCATCAGCTGGGGATTGCGTTGCACAACTACCATGACACTCACAACCTGTTCCCTCCGGGGTCCTTCTGGAACAACGTGAACGCCGGACGTACCTACCAGCAGGGCAGCTTGCTGACACACCTGTTGCCTTACATGGAACAGGCCAACATGTATCAGCAGATTCCGTTCAACAACCCGCCAGTCGCCAGTTTGAATGTGAACGATGCGGTGCTGCCGGACGGCCGACTGATGCGACAGGTGTTTTTCGTACCAGGCTATGTGTGCCCTTCTGACACGGCCGGCAAGAACTTCAACAGCCGTTCGACGGTCCAGAACTACGCAGGCAGCAAGGGTGCCTCCAACGCAGGCAGCCCAACGGGTGGCAACCCCAACGGTAGCCCAACCTGCCCGGACAAGTATCTTGGTTACATCACCGGCAGTACTCAGGCCGGTAGCCGGGTTTCCGGTCCGTTCTACCGCAACGGTTTCTGCGATGCAATGAAGAACTGTACTGACGGGTTGTCGAACACGATCTACATCGGTGAAGTTCGTCCAGAGTGCAGCAATCACATGCGACAGGGCTGGCTGGAAGCAAACAATGGTCAGGGCATGGCTTCGACGCTCTACCCAATCAACCTGAACACCTGCAACGAAAGCTCAGCTTCAGGTTGCAACTGGGTCAACAACTGGGTGGATGAATTCGGCTTCCGCTCCCGACACACTGGTGGCGCCCAGTTTCTGCTGGGTGACGGGGCTGTGCGCTTCATCTCAGAAAACATCGATCACGTGACTTACAACCGACTCGGAGCCAAAGCTGACGGTCAGTCAGTCACAGTTCCAGGCGAGTAGTTGTTCGACGAATCAGACTTGCGGTGCCCCTGATGGTCCATCAGGGGCATTTGCGTTTCAACGGCGTTCATAAATTCGCAATTCATCCCTCAGCCATCAGCAGGTGCCGGTCGTGTTCCCCGAGCTTTTTGCTCGCTTAACTCAATCGTTCGGCCCTGAATTCACAAATCGCTGGCGATGTCTCTGCTTTGTCCCACAGGAAGGATTTGTCTATGCGTTCATGTGTCTTGTTGCTCTCCGCCGGGCTGTTCATGACCTCATTGCTGGGCTGCAGCAAAGGTGACCGCCCCGACATCGCGTTTGCCTCGGGCCGTGTCACACTCGACGGCAATCCGGTTGAAGGAGCGTCGGTCAGCTTTGAGCCCGTCAACGGCGGACGTCCCTGCAGCGGGATGACGGATGCTGATGGCGTTTACAAGATCACCAGCTATGAGCCATTCGATGGGGCGCCGGTCGGCGACCACAACGTGGCAATTATCAAGATCAGCGGCGAAGGCTCGGCTGTACCGGCCGGAGAAGATCCGACGATGTCACTCAGCAACATCAGCGGCCCGGGTGCTGAGAAGAAGGATGAAAAGCAGCCCGAAACCATTTACCTCGTTCCGCGAAAATACGGTAGTGTTAAGACCTCCAACCTGAAGGTCACCGTCCCATCCGGTGGCAGTTCAGAGTTGAATTTCGAGCTGACCGCTCGTTAGTCCGAGGCATTTTCTGGCGGGCAGGCTTCTGAGGGTGTTCCGAGATTCATTCGGAACACCTTTTTTTGTGACTTGCCATATCCTCAAAATCGACGATCCGTGCTCGCTGGTTGCACGGCATGTCTCCACTGTCCTGCGAGGGATTCTCGTGCTGCCAGTCAGCCTCATCGCCGCCAAACGAGACGGACACGCACTGTCTCGACAGGAAATTGCCTTCTTCGTGCAGGGCATCACCAGCGGAGAAATCCCGGATTATCAGGTGTCGGCCATGGCGATGGCCATTTATCTGCAGGGGATGACCACCGAAGAGACCGCGGCTTTGACTGCAGAAATGCTGGCGTCCGGGGCGTGCCTGAAATGGCCGGACGATGGCATTCCCAGAGTAGACAAGCACTCGACCGGGGGGATTGGCGACAAGACATCGCTGATCATCGCGCCACTGCTGGCGGAGTGTGGTCTGCAGGTTCCAATGATTTCCGGACGGGGACTGGGCCCCACAGGTGGCACGCTGGACAAACTGGAATCGATTCCCGGGTTTCGCACCAACCTGTCCCGCACAGAGATTCAGAGTGTTGTGCGGACAGTGGGCTGTGTGATTACCGGAGCGTCCGCCGAACTGGCACCGGCAGATCGGCGCCTGTACGGGATTCGTGACGTTACAGCCACGGTGCCATCGATACCACTGATCACCGCCAGCATTATGAGCAAGAAGCTGGCCGAGTCGCTGTCTTCGCTGGTGCTCGATGTAAAATTCGGCAGTGGCGCATTCATGAAAACACAATCGCAGGCGACGCAGCTTGCACGATCGCTGGTTCAGGTCGGACATCAAATGGGCCTGCCGACCGTGGCGCTGTTGACCGATATGAACCAACCTCTCGGACGCATGTGCGGAAATGCGCTTGAGGTCCGCGAAGTCCTGGACGTGCTGGCAGGGCAGGGGCCTGCAGACGTCAGGCATCTCACCATTGAACTCTGCTCGGAATTGCTGCTGCTGGCAGGAACCGACAGGACTGCCGAGGCCGCTCGGTTGCGTTGTGAACGTATTCTGGACCGTGGAGCCGCACGAGAACGATTCAGCCGTATGGTCGCCGCTCAGGGCGGGAACACTGAATTCTGCTTTGATCTGGCCCCAACGACGGAACTGTGTGCTGCCGACGCCGGGTTTGTCCGTTCGATTCAAACGGAAGATCTGGGCCTTGCGATTGTGGAGCTGGGCGGCGGACGACGAAAACTCACCGATCACATAGATCACTCCGTCGGTCTGGAGCTACTGGTAAGGATTGGTGATCGGGTGGAGCGGAACCAACCCCTCGTCCGGATTTATTCGCGAACGCCGGAACGAATTTCTGCGGCTGTGCAGCGCTCCATTGAGATCGCTGGATCCGCCACACCGCTCCCCTTGATCGCCGATCGCATCCGTTGATGCGTTGCCCCGGGGCTTGGGGTGGGCGAGGTTCCACCCGAGCCGCAAAACCACGTTTGCGGCTCGGCAGGAGCACTCGCCCTCCCCAGCACCTTATCGCCAGCGATTTTCCTTGTTTTCCGTCAAAACGACCGCCGTCAATGCGTCTTTGATGTGAGAAAACAGCAACGGCAGCGTCTGCTTAACGGACACCCGAACAGCAGCATGAAGCGTTTGCCTGTTGAAACCGGAACACCTTCGGGGGCTGCCTTCGCCAACGACCTTACACAGGACAGGCAACCTGGGCGGCTTACGGCCCC
>JALQWE010000054.1:6209-13215 GCA_023258825.1 Planctomycetaceae bacterium
AAACACAGAAAACCCGGCGGACATTGCCGATTGAGCAGACACCAACAGGTCCGTGCGAAATGTTTTTTCGACTTCATCCGGTTGTAGTGACTATTCCGTAAAATTGAGTTTTCCGGATGGGCGATATTGATACGAGACGGTGGGTTCTCTGGCAGAGCACAGGTTTCGCACGGAACCGTGTGACTTGCCGAGCCCTTCGCATGTTGGCTCTACACGTTTTCCATGTTGAGCGTTGGCAGAGAAGATCATGATGTTTGAATCCTTTTCCGGTAATCGTCGTTCTCGTCGCCACAATCTCCCGACTCCGGCTCCTGCCGTGGTTGAGTCACTGGAGACGAGATCCCTGCTGTCTGCGTCTCCGACAGTGACAGTACCGGACGCGGTCTCTCCGGGCCCTGGCCAGATCGGGGTCCTGACGGATTCGACGCCGCGGATCGTCTGGAGTGCCGTCTCAGGCGCGACAAGCTACGACGTCTGGATTAATGATGTGGAAAGTCGTGAGCGGATCGAGCTGGCGTCCGCACTGCCACCTCAGATTCTGGAATTCACACCCGACGAGCCGCTGAATCTCGGCGTGAACCGCATCTGGGTGCGGGCGAACTTTGCGAATAATCCTCCCGGCCCGTGGAGTGCTCCGGTCGATGTGCTGCTGCAGTCGAAGCCCGTCGTCACAGGGCCTGTCAATGCACTTGTTCCGGCAACTCCACAAAAACTTGACGGCAATACATTTCCGATCACCTGGACCAGTGCTCCCGGGGCTCGTTCTTTTGAAGTCTTTCTCAGCAATCAGACCACGCAGACGTCGACGACATACCGCGTGGCGAATCGAATTCCCGTGCTCGACGCACGGGGCAACGCAATTCCTGACGGTGCCGGTGGAGTTCTGCGCCAGGAAGTTCGGGAACTCTACCTGAATGGCCCGGTTTCTCTGCCGGCGCAGGTTCCTAAAGCCATCACAGCCGCGACCAATGACTCCAGTATCGTACTCACGGTTCCCGGCCACGGCCTGAAGACCGGAGAGCAGGTCCGAGTGACTGGTGCGGAAGGAAATACGGCGGCCAATGGAACGTGGCTGGTCACCGTAACCGGACCGGACACTATCCAACTCACCGGAGTTGCCGGAAGTGGTGTCTATACCGGCGGTGGAACTCTGACACAACTGACGCAGTTACAGTCCCAGTTGCCAATCGGACAGTACCGCGTCTTTGTCCGCTCAACTGATGACGCCAACCCAGGACGATTGTCAGCCTGGTCGGATGCATGGGACTTTGAAGTGACGCCGGCCGTTAAGATCCTGCGACCTTCCGGACCGACCTTTGACACCCCGATCACACTGCAGTGGGAACCTGTTCCGGCAGCCACACATTACGAGTTGCTGGTCAAGCCCAAAGGGGCGTCCGACGATCAGGCTATCGTCAACGTGAAGTATCTTCGAGATACCTCATGGCAGCTGCCGACCAGTCAGCTGTCAACGATCTCATTCAACGGCTCACCGACCTCCGGAACATTTCGTTTGTCGTTCCGAATTCCTGGCGAGACCGTGCGGACACTGACCACATCGTCACTGCCATGGAACGCTACCGCCTCGCAGATTCGCAGTGCCGTAGCGGCTCTCGGCTTCCAGAACACCACGGTCCGCACAACGACCCTCGGAGCCAATCCGGTGCATGAGTTGAAACTCAGCAACGTCGCTGCTCCAATCACAGTGATTCCGGTAGCAGACCTGTCCCCGGGCAGCATTTCTGTCACTTCCCGTCAGATTCCACCGGACTACAGTGAGCTGGAGTTCCGTGTTCGTGCACGCCGATTGACGCAGGTCACTGAAGTCGCAACATCCGGTAAGCCGGACAGTGGCACCTTCACCCTGACCCTGGTGACACCAGGCGCCAAAGGTACGACTCAGACCACGTCGGCGATTCCATTCGCCAGCACAGCCTCTGTCGTTCAGGCGGAGATTCGCAAGCTCGCCGGGTTCGAAACAGCGGAAGTGGCTGCACGCACGATGGAGGGCAACACCACGTGGAGCCTCATCCTGCCACAGTTCCTTGGCCCAGTTGCGGTCACCGCGGAATCCCAGGTCTCTCCCGGCTCAGTAGCAGTTACAAAATCACGAACTTCTCCGGAAGTTGTCGGTCTCTGGAGCGCCACATCCAGCTTCACAACCAATGTCACCCCTGTCGTGAACTCGATTCCGGGGCCGCAGGTCTACACAGACGTGAAGCCGACCCTGACATGGTCGTCGATCGACCGTGCCGCACGATACGACATCTGGGTTGAACGAAACACACAGTCCTCGGTTTACCTCAAAACAACGGCCTCCGGAAATTCCTTCACCTTCGATTCAGACGTCCCGGCAGGCAACTACTGGTTCTGGGTGCGTGCCGTCAGCGTCAGTGGCGTGCTCGGCCCATGGAGTGCTCCTTATCAGTTCAGCACCACTGGTGGTGCCCCTCTGATCACAGCACCCCTGAACAATTCGTCGACGGCCAACCCGCTGCCCAAAATTCAGTGGAAGGGTGTGGCCGAAGCTGCGACCTATGAGATTCAGATTGCATGGGTGAATAATCAGTTTGACTACTTGCGTGCATCGGGCCTGAAAACTCTGGAATACACCCCGGACACACCGCTGAACGCCGGCACCTACCGCGTATGGCTGCGAGGCGTTAAGGCTGACGGAACAGCACTTGCGTGGAGTGCCCCGGTTACGTTCAATGTGACCTGATGTCAGCCACGTCGACTTCCGAAAGGGCGGGGGGTCATCTGAGCCGTTCAAACATCTGAACGATGATTTGCCGCTCGGAAGGTGTGCTCGCCCTCGGAAAGCAAAACGGTGCTGGTCTCGGGAATCGTCGTGTTTCTCTCCGCCGAAACGTGTGCCATGGGTTTTCCTGCACGCCGTTGAGCCGTTGAGTTCAGCGCTCCGAGACGTCTGTGTTTGTTCAAGCGTGCTTCAAAGGTGTGCTGCTCGGTGGGCTGACGCCGCACCGCTCGCCTCTGGGAAGGCACTTCGCTGCCCTCAGGCAGAAGACGCTATGATCGCTCATCTGAACGTCGTTTAGCGAAACAAGCACTCGCCCCCCTCCCCCAAAAAACAGGTTTGCGGCTCGGCAGGAGCACCCGCCCTCCCCCAAAACAGGTTTGCGGGCAGGCCACGTCAGTCACTTGCCGCAAGGAGAAGCAGAATGCCGTCGAACCCAGGCCGCGTGTGGGGACGCGCCCATCAATTCCTGATAGGCGTCATGGTGTCGATCCTGTCCTGCGGTCGATCCGAGCTGGCAGGTCAGGAACCAGTGAAACCTCTGAAGACACTTCCCCTGCCTGGCGAAGTGTTTGAGTGTGAATCAAGACCTGCGTTTCTGATTCCCGGGCAGGCAGGCACAGTTCGCAGTGGCAAAGCCTGGGTCTGGTACGCTCCCACACTGCCAGGGCTGCCGGGACGCGAAGAGATCTGGATGTTCGACAGATTTCAGGCTGCTGGCATCTCCATTGCCGGAATCGATGCGGGTGAATCGTACGGAAGCCCCCGCGGTAATCAGATCTTTTCTGCCCTGCATGAAGCCATGGTGCGCCGCGGATACTCGGCGCGCCCAGTGATGCTGGGACGAAGTCGCGGCGGCCTGATGACCATGTCATGGGCAACCGAAAATCCCACGAAGGTTTCCGCATTTGCCGGAGTCTACCCGGTTCTGAACGTGGCCAGTTACCCTGGCGTGGAGAAGGCCGCACCGGCCTTTGAGTTATCAGCCGAAGAACTACGCAGTCGCCTGGCCCAGTACAACCCCGTGGATCGACTTGAGAAAATGGCTCAGGCAGGCATTCCGCTCTTTGCCATACACGGCGATCAGGACACGGTGGTTCCGCTTGAGGAAAACTCCGGACTGGCACAAAAACGCTATCTGGAACTGGGGGGCACCATGCAGGTGCTCGTTCCTCCCGGCCAGGGACACTCCATGTGGCCCGGGTTCTTTGAATGTCAGGAACTGGTGGATTTTGTATTGCTGCATGCGGATCCAATCCCTCCCCGAATTGGCTTTACCCAATTGCAGACGAACCTGCCAGGTGGACGACACGCCAATATTCGCACGAGCCGCGCCATGCTCGTACGAGCTGACGGGACAGGACCGATCCGTGTGGCGGAGTCTCTGCTGCAGCACCGCTTTGATGTGCAGATTGACAACAGGCAAGGTACAACCGCAACCAGTCACCGCCCTGAAGATCACAACCCCGACGCATGGACTCAGTTTGCCGGTTGGTCCCCCGATGGCAAAACTGCCATTATCGCTCGTGGTTGGCAAAACCCCGAGAATGCTCAGTGGGAAGAACAGCATCGCACGTTTCGCATGCAACCTGGACAGTGGAGCCTTGACTGTTGCCTGCTGAACCCGGAATCCGGAGAGGTGGTCAATCTGACCGCCGTGGAACGCGTGAGCCATTACAACGGTGGCCTGTTTTACCTGCCGGAGGGCAGGGGATTTGGATTCACAGCACTGATCGGTGAACTGTCCAAACCGTGGGTGATGAACGCGGATGGTCGGGAAAAACGCGACGTCTCCGGCGAAGGCTCTGGATTCTCCTACGGATATAGTGCCTCCCCGGATGGCAAACTGATCAGTTATCACGAAAACTATCAGGTCTACATCGCTGCCGCTGACGGTTCAGACAAGCGGCACATCGTCACAAACAAACCCTTCAATTTCGCTCCGCGCTGGTCACCGGATGGTGAGTGGCTGTTGTTCGTCAGCGGAGAACATGGAAAAGCCAACCCATGGCTGGTCCGTCGCGACGGCACGGACCTGCACCAGGTAACCGATCTGAACGGCTATCAGGGCTGGATCCTGTTTCTCGACGTCGACGACTTTCATCAGGGCAGCAGTGACCTGCCGGTCTGGTCGGCGGACGGTCAGAGCATTTACTGCTCGCGCCAGACAGACAGGGCCGTGGAACTATTCGAAGTTTCCCTGCAGGGCGAGTTGAAGCAGTTGACACAGTCGCCCGCCGGAACGCTGCATTATCATCCCACACCGTCCACGGATGGACGCTGGTTGCTGTACGGCTCTTTGCGTAATGGCATCCGCCAGTTGTTTGTCCGGGATCTGCATTCCGGTCAGGAAACCCAGGTGACCGATCTGCCAGCTGGCAGCGCTGCCATGTGGCCTCACTGGCAGCCCATCACTGCGCGGTGAGTCCGCCCGGGACGATGTCCAACAGAAGGCGGCATCGTGGCCACACATCAAAGCATGTGACCACGACTAATCCAGCCTTTGAGGAAGGCTCGCAGATTGCGGATCAGGTCAACAGACCTTCAATCGGCTTCGACGCCGGATCGGCGATCGGCATTTCCCGACCATCCACGACGAAGTTTCCTGTGGAGTCGACGCCGACAGCCTGCAGGTAGGTGTGGAACAGGTTGCCGTGATCCACCTGCTTGTCGACAACTTCGGTCCCCTTATCATTGGTCGCTCCAAAAGCGGCCCCGCGGGGAACGCGACAACCGGCCATGCACACAGACCACGCCCGAGACCAATGGTCGCGGCCGTAGTACAGGTTGACGTTGGGAGTCCGACCAAATTCACTCAGGACCACGATCAGAGTGCTTTCCAGCATCCCGCGATCAGCCAGGTCGGCTACAAACGTGGAGAACGCCGAATCAAATTCGCCGAGCTGTTCGATGTGGAAGTTGAAGTTCTCGTTGTGAGTGTCGTAGTTCGAATGCGACAGTTGCACAAACGAGACGCCGTTTTCCAGCAGGCGACGTGCCAGCAGGCAGTGACGTCCCAGATCGTGCGTACCGTACTTTTCAATTTCCTTCGCCGGCTCCTTCGTCACATCAAAAATATCCCGCTGCGTCATCAGCTTCTCGGCCTGTTCGAACGAATAGGTGAAGGCCTCAGTCACCGCTGTACGACGACGATTCAGGAACCGCTCACTGACCTTGCGACGAAAGTCCTGCCGAGCCTGATCAGAATCCTGAGGAATACTGTCGGGACGAACGGTATTGGGTGGCGGATTTCCGTTGCCCAACTGGACGCTGGAGTACTTCGGCCCCAGCCATGCGGAGTCATTTCCGCGGCCACCCCCACCACCCGGTGTGATCAGAATGTGCCCGGGCAGCGCACTGTCAGCCGGATTGAGCGCCTTCGCTGCCACCGCCCCGATCTGCGGGAATTCACCGGCCGGAGTCTGGCGCCGTCCCGTCATCATCAGATAGGCCCCCTTGCCGTGATCGTCCTCGGACGTGTTGACCCCGCGTACGAGACAAAGATGGTGCATCTGCTGAGCCGTCTTCGGCAACAGCTCACTCACGTGGATGCCCGGTACGGACGTGGGAATGGCCAGAAACGGTCCGCCGGTTTCCACGCCCGGTTTCGGATCCCAGCTCTCCAGTTGGCTGAGTCCGCCGTGCATGTTGAACACCACAATGCGTTTCTGATCGGCCTTCAGGCCCGCGGCGATCGCTGGATTGGCGAAGGCCCCCAGCCCACCGACGATGGTTCCTGCGCCGGCCGCCAGAGTTCCCAGGAACTGCCGTCGTGCCACGCCATGTGCTGCTGTGTTGCAGGGATATCGAAGGCTCATGATCGGTTGACCTTTCAGAAAACAAAATCCCGCCAGCCTCCGGCTGTACGGATATCAGTCAGTGAGAACCAGTTTCCCGAATCTGCTTCAACAGCAGATGTCCGAGACATTGAACACATTAAAAAACCATCAACGATTGAAACGGAATTCAGCGCTGCTCAGAAGTCCCCAGACAAGTTCCTGGGCCGCCTTATTGCGATCCGGACGCTGGGAAAGAAAAGCAGAGACCTCTGCAATCTCATCTTCACTGGGCATGCGAGTCAGGATGCCCAGGTACAACTCCTCGGCCGCCACTCGATTGTCAGCAGTCTTCAGGATTCGCTCCGTCGGATTGTCTCCTGCCGGGGCCACCCAGCTGTTGATAGCACTTCCATTGGCCGTAAACAGCGCCTGATCGGCACTCGCATAGAAGTCTCCCTGAGGCTGTCCC
>JALQWE010000551.1 GCA_023258825.1 Planctomycetaceae bacterium
GGGTTCGGGAAGAGCCGCCAGTTTGTTCACCAGTTCCTGAACATCAGCAGCGTCCGTGAGTTCTCCGCGAGTGGTGAGTGAAATCTCTCGCAGCACATCAGGTTTGGCCGGCAGCCCAATCTGTTCCTTCTCCTGCCCCGTGACCGACAGGATCGTCTCCAGCCTGGCACCCGTTTCGGTACAGGTGGTCAACAAGCGATACTGCCCGCCCTCTTTGGGAATCATGTTTCCCGAAAACAGGCCCCAGGTATCTTCGCCCCCGGAAACCAGTCGGACAGTGTCGGTCTGGCCGGAAGGTGCTGTGATCTGAACCGTGACTGTGCCCTCACGCAGAGGTTCACCGGCCAGACTGGTCACATTCACGTTCAGGTTTACGGCGCTGCCAGCTTCCGGACGATCCGGCGAATAAAACAATCGCATGGATTCGCCCTGTGACATGTTCCGCTGGTACGCCATCCACCTCACCACCTGTCCCCAGAATCGGTAGTGGTAGAGGTCTTCGACACCCTTTCGCCACCGCCAGGCCCCGTCGCTGCCCATGTACAGGACCTTTCCGGTGCCAGAGGTCCTCGTCACAATCAGTGGAATTCGTCCATATCCCGAGGACTCTGTGTCATGGGTGGCCAGCACCTGAGACCCAATGCGGGCACGTTCTGCAGCAGCGTGCCAGTAGAAACCGGGTAGTCCGTTCCAGATCCGCTCGTTCTCCAGGTCTTCAGTCTCCAGCCGCGTCAGCAGGCTGCGACGCCCAGCCTCGGTCAGCGCAAATCGGCCGGGGCGAGAATTTCCGCGGCCCCGCGGTGCGGCAGGGTTGAGCACCACCGGCATCAGCTCTTCGAGGTCCGTGCCAATAAGCGTCATCTGGTTTCCACGCAGCCCCGGCAGGAACACCAGGCCACCGGCCTGTGCGCGGACCAGCTGTCGGAGCTGGGTGCATTGAGCCAGCGTCAGCTGCCGCTCCTGAACACCGACATCACCCAGAAAGACCACGTCATATTCAAAAAGATCTTTCTCCGCCGGGAACTGTTCAAGGTAGCCACGCCCCCCGCCAGTTTCTTTCAGATCCGGATGAAATAACAGACAGTTCACTTCCACCCCGGGATCTCGTTCCAGGGCATTGCGCAGATAACGATACTCCCAGCGTGGCACCGATTCGATGATCAGCACGCGCAGTTCCTCATCCCGAATCACCATGGGAATGGTCACTCGGTTGTTCTCGGTCTGCGCCTCGGACTCGTCCACCGGGATCTCCAGTGTCAGTGTGTAATCTCCAGTGCGAGTCGGCTTCCATTCGAGGGTGTCCTGAAGCTGTCCCATCCCTGAAACTCGCACCGCTTTGGTCACCGTTTCACCCTGAGTCCCGGTGAGTGACACGAGCAGTTCGCGATCCTGAGGCAACCAGCTGGTGATCCGAAACGGAATCCGCAGTGCCTTATTGACGACTCCAAACGTGGGGGCGTCAGAAGCCGAGAGAACGACGTCCGGCAACCGCTGTTCACTGCCAACGCTGACGGAGTACACCGGCACGCCACGCACTCGGAGTGCCGATGCGGCACGCTGCGGGGCTTCCCCGGTGTTCCAGTCACCGTCGGAAATCAGCACCACGCTGCGCAACCCGGCGTGCTTTTCTGATGTGCTCTGCAGAGCCGAATACAGGTCCGTTCCTTTTTCTCCCACCGGAGCCGCTGCCGAGAAGGGTTCCAGCAGGACCTTCATTCGTTCCTGCACCGGCTTCCATAAGTCGGGCTGAACCAGAGAAGAAATGACGTCGCTGCGAAGCTGAGGCTTTGCTGTCGGGGAATTCGGGCTGATCACATCCTGAGTCTTTGTGCTTTCAGATGTGTCGTACAACACCACGAGGGTCGGCTGTTCCGTCGGCCGAATCTCCTGAGGAATCTCGGGTTGATTGAGCGTCACAAGGACCAGGGCAATCAGCAGAAATCGAAGGATTTCCAGCCAACCCATCACCCGGCTGTAGCCGCTGCGTTTCCAGCTGAGCAGACAGCAACCCGCAGCAGCGGCCAAAACCACTACGGTCAGAATCAGTGATGCTGGAGTCCAGAGAAATGTCATACGCAGCAATTCTTCAGGAACGGGCTTGGGAAACTTCCTCCATTCTGACAGGTTGCCGCCACACGGTTCAATCAGGATCCACCGGTTCGTATGAATTCGGAGAATTCTGTTGGCCGCAAACCTCACCGCCTTTGACCCTGAAAATGGCAGGTTGGTGACCGATCCGCAGGACGCTGGACCGGGGAGCAGCGCGGTCGCGACGCTTGTGCAGGGGCGAGCGCACGCCCGTCGAGCGGCGGTTTGACGGGCTGCCGATCACCCCTCGTCCCTTCGCAAAGGCCTCTATCGCAACCGTCATTTGCTTCTGTATGGTCAGGTGCCGGAACAGCCCCCGCCGGTGCACGTGCCACAGGACGAAGGCAGCCCGGACGACACATTCCGGTTCCACGGCAGTCTGGCGAACAATCGCCCCATGGCCCGCGAATTGGTGTAGCCGGACCACACCATGGCTGCGCCCGTCAGTCCGGGGAGCAGCAGGCACCACGGCGAGATCAGTGCGCCGAGCGTTCCGGCGACACTGACGAACCCGGAGACAATTCGAATCTGGCGTTCAATGGAAATCGGCCGCCGAATGCCTCGATTAACCGGCAAACCGGCCGCAATCCACGCCAGCGTGCCCCCTTCAACATTGACCACGTTGGTGAATCCGGCCCGCTCGAAGATCGCACACGCCTGAGCCGATCGGGATCCGGAACGACAAATGACGTACAGCGGGGCCTCGCGTCGCTGCTCTCTTGATTCCATGATGGCCGCGGGATTTAACCCGTCAAGCGGCATCATCAGGGCACCAACGGCATGCACTTCGTAGAATTCGTTCGGTGTTCGCACGTCAATCAGATCAAATCCGCCCTGACGACTGAGTGGGGCGAACTGTTCAATAGTAATGCTGCGCACGATCAGGTCCTTTCGACACATTCAGCCCCGCAGGCCTACCATTCAGTATGAGCCGCGGACTGCCCGGTTGCTGTCGGGGATTCTAACAGGATACCCGCTGATTTTCGCCCGAACCGGTTCGTTGTCGTTCCCGATTTCCGTCTTCCCGGGCAAGGGCTGTGCTGTATCAGTCCAGCCGTCCTACGATTCCAACGGCGTAAGCCGACACCACC
>JALQWE010000552.1 GCA_023258825.1 Planctomycetaceae bacterium
GGATCGTGATCTGAAACGCGAGCCGGTGGAGACAGCGGAATGGCGGACGTCAGAGATACTGCCGGTACCGCGAAACCCGGATCAGGCAGAAATGCTGGCTCAGGCGATCAGTAACCGGCAGAACGCTGTTGTGGGCCGCAATCGCCCCGCGTTTGAACTGGCCTGGCTGCAGCGACTGGAGGCGAAGCTTCCCATTGTGCTCAGTTGCCTGAGGCTCAATGATGTGTCCATGCTGCATCTGCCGGCGGAAAGTTTTGTGGAGTATCAACTGCGTGCTCAGGAGTTGGGAGTCGGGAGATTTGTGGCCACCGCCGCGTATGGAGATGGGGGCCCGTGGTACATTCCTGTGAAGGAGGCCTTTCCGCAGGGGGGCTACGAGGTGAGCGTGGCCTTCAGCGATCCCGCGATTGATGACGAACTGACTCGGGGAATGCGACAGATCGTTTAGTCGCGGATGTGTCACCTGCTGAAGGTGTGGGACCCGCTCCGTCCGCTGGCTCGTGGCGACTTTGACGACGGGAGTTTTTGCTGAGGCATGGCCCAGCGCCGCAGGTGGAGAATCACCGATGGGCTGAAGGTCAGACTAGTCAGAGGGGCCCCCGTTTGCCGGGTTCAGAGCGGCGCATATCCGCAGCTTGGGAATTTCAGCCGGCATGGATCAGCGGGAGCTTTTGCGTTGATTCAGTCCATGGGCCGCATAGATCCTCTGAACGGTATCCTTGCTGGCTTTGACGCAGGACGCCATCTGTCGAATGGTCCAGCGTGTTCCATTTGGTGGTGGTTCGTTGATCAGTCGGAGCACTTCTGCTTCGACACGACTGCGGGTGATCGGTCGACGGCCTGTGCGTGGAGCACCGGACGTCAGACCTGCCATCCCGGACTGGACGTATCGATTTCGCCAGGTGCCGACGGTTCGGCGACAACGATCGACACGCTGCGCAATGGCGTTGTTTTCCAGGCCTTCTGCGGCAGCCAGCACGATCGCGCAACGTTTTTTGATCTGCTCGTTCGAGTCCGGGCAGGACATCAGAGCGTTCAGCTCGTTGAGATCCTGTTCAGTGAGGATCACCGGTTTGGCTATTCTCATAGCGGGCACACTCGTCAGGTTCAGGCGGGGTGCAGTTCCCGACACGTTACCCAGGGGGCTGCGTGCAGGGATCCGGTACGGAAAAGGTACACTCCACGGAATCAACAAGGTGGGTCGCTGTGGGTGTTTGCCCGTACGGAGGATAAGGCGATCTGAGACAGGCAATCAGCGACAGGGATTCCGAAAAAAATATTTCATTTTCTGGAAATCTTTGCACATCAGGTGGCCAAACGTGCGGCAGCTGAGGAAAAGGGCGTTCTGGCCGCCGCGCTTGGGGGATTTTACTACTTTCGTTCACAGTGGGAACGGCGGCAGCGGCCGGGCCGGGCGCAACCTGCGTTGCCAGGTGCCTGCGTGAGTCAGCGAGGCGACGACGTGGTCGTTGCTGGCAACGCTGTGGCTGACGTGTTTCGGGAGCCGGTCAGGTACAGGCCAAGAGTTGCCCCGACTGCGGCCAACAGCAGCAGGCCGAGGGGCAAATGGGCCTGATTTTCGACGGTCAGATCCAGTCCCAATTGAGCCAACATGGGTTGCAGCGGTTTCAGGCTGAGGAGGAGTGCATTGTTGACCAGATGCATTACCACCCCTGGAATCACACTGCCGGTCCGCAGGCGGATCAGGCCGAGCATCAATCCCAGGAGAAACGTGCCGGGCAGTCTGGTGATAGAGATGGAGGGGTCGGTAATCACATGGGCGGCAGCAAACACCGCGGAGCTGATCAGCAGAGTGCGGCCCCATTTCTGCCCCTGACTCTGCAGGCCATTCCACAGCACACCACGGAAGAATAATTCTTCAACCACAGCGGGAACCAGTGCGAGGCACAGCAGACGCAGTGGCAGGGGGACATCTCCTTCCAGTCGCTCCAGCATCTTCTTCATCGCCGGGTTTTCCAGCAGGTCCTGCCACATTTCAATGCCACTCCCCAGGATCAGCAATTCCCAGGCAATGGTCCAGGTGAAGAGCCCCAGCAGGATCGCCCCCGGGATTGAACGCCATGAAAACGAGTGGATTGAGACTGCTGAAGGGAGTTGGGTCCTGGCCTGATTCAGCAACATCGCGGGGACGACCGCAAACAGCAGAATAAGGATCCCGGCCGACAACAGCAGTTGCCCGCGAGTGTCTTCCGGACTGACGAATCGATAGCGTAAACCGGAGAGGACAATGAGAGACGGGAGCAGGATCGCGAGGCATTTGATGGCGACGGCGAACGAAACTTCGGTGCTACGTGGCCTGACGCTGCCGCGGGTGTCCGAACGCTGATCTGCCAAATACAGCAGGGCATCATTTCCGAAGATCTGAGCGGCCAGTTTGAGGGCGGCGACAGAATAACCGGCGGTCACCGTCATCGTGAGCAGGAACAATCCTGGCGAAGCGATCCCCTGAAACAGTTCGCGGGCCAGCAGGACAATGTTGACAAGAGGCACGAATGACAGCAGGAAAGTCAGTCGCACGCCGGGCATGAGACTGAGGATTCCGGGAGCCAGTGAGACGAGCATCAGGGGGATCAGCCACGCCTGAGCCTCACGAAAGCTGCGGGCGAAGCTGGTCACCGACAGCAGGATCGCGGAGAAAAATGAAGCGAAGACGATGAGAAGCAGCAGGACCTGGAGCAGCATGACGGGGCCTGCACCATGGCTCAGCAGAATGCGATCAAACCCGGTGGCGCTGAGGGTCAGCATCATCGCGGTCAGGTTGATCACAGCGGTGAGAACCGCCACCAGAAAGACGGCCGCAAATTTGCCAATCAGCAGATCACCCCGCGCCACGGGGGCTGCCATGAGCATTTCCAGGGTTCCTCGTTCCCGTTCGCCGGCGGTCAGATCAATCGCCGGATAGACAGCTCCGGTCATTGTCATCAGCACCAGCATTAAAGGAACGAAAGCACTGAGTGGGGATTCCTGAGGGCCCTCAGGCGGCAGGGACGTCCGGCGAACGAAGAACAGCACATCCTGACCGAAACGGGTTGAATTCAGAATTTGACGAATGATGCGGTCACGATTCTCCCGGACGCGAGCTTCAATTTCGGCAGCGGCTCGTTCACTGAACGCATCACCTGCACGGCACAGAATTCGATAAGTGTGTGGTTG
>JALQWE010000553.1 GCA_023258825.1 Planctomycetaceae bacterium
TCAGCCCAGAGGAATTCAGCCGCAGCAGCGAACCGCTGGCTGGTTACGATTCTGATTGTGATGGCGTCCCTGCTGCTCTATCGCACTTTGATGGAAAGCCTGGCAAATCGTCCGGACTACACTCCTCGCATCGTCACTCCGCGCGGTGATCTGGCTCTCGACGAAAAGGCCACGATCGGCATCTTTCAGGCCGCATCACCCTCCGTGGTTTTTGTCCGCACAAATCTTGAACAGAGTGCGCGCGGTCAGGTGCGTGAACTGGAGGTTGCGTCGGGGACCGGTATTGTCTGGGACGAAGGCGGTCTGGTCGTCACCAACCTGCATGTTGTTGAAAAGACGGTGTTCGAGGGCATCGGCAAGCTTCAGGTTCAGCTGGGCAGCGGACGGATCTATGACGCTGAGTTTGTTGGGGCAGTGTCCAGGCACGACATCGCTCTGCTTAGAATCCGGGCAACTCCTGCCGAGCTCGAGCCCATCACACTGGGGGACTCCAGCAATCTCAGCGTGGGTCAGAAGGTTTTTGCCATCGGCAATCCGTTTGGTTTCGATCGAACACTCTCAACCGGCATCATTGGTGGTCTGAATCGCACGGTTGGCGGGCAGTCTGAAACGGTGCTTGCAGGAATGATCCAGACCGACGCAGCGATCAATCCCGGAAATTCCGGCGGGCCGTTGCTGGACAGCTCCGGGCGACTGATTGGCGTCAACACAGCGATCGTCAGTGCCGGCGGGGATTCTGCCGGGCTCGGGTTTGCCGTGGCCGTCGATGACGTGGTCAAGTCGGTGAGTTCCATTATGGATGCCTCGCTGAATGACCAGACACCGTCACTTGGAGTCTCCATCCTGGATGCAGAAACGGCTCTGGAAAACGGCATCCCCGAAGAACTACTGACAGGTGGCCTGATCATTCTGAACGTGTATCCGGCAACGCCTGCAGCGGGGGCTGGCCTGCAGGGCTGTCGCCGGCGAGGCTTTCAGGTGATGCTGGGAGACCAGATCATTGCCGTTGATCAGAATCCTGTGCGGTCCCTTGAGGATCTGCGTGGGCTGCTGTCCATGAAGAAGGCTGGCGATACAGTGACATTGAAACTGGTCCGTGGCACGCAGGCTCTGGAAATCCCCGTGACACTTGGTAATCGGCAGGTACTGCTGTAGTCAGCGACAGACGGCAGCAGCAGTGATCCGAAGCCCAACACTGTCGGCTTCGGTGTGGTCACGAATTAACGGGCTGGCGGTCCCGGTGATTCCGCGGACGCCGGCTGCGCGTGACGACGAGACCAGCGGCGAATCAGCAGGGCGGTAATCGCAAGGCTGGCCACAATCCCGGCAGGCCGTGTCACGCCGGCTTCAAACACGACGGCACCGTTGAAGGCGATAAAGAACAGGTAACTGTGTAACAGCCAGTGAATCCAGGGGGAGCGTCGTTCTCTGGCGGCGGGCAGACACCAGAGCCAAACAAGGTCGATCAACCACAGCAGCACAAACAAGTAGCTGAAATACAAACCTTCACCGAAGGCCCACCCCAGCAATTCTTTGGTCTGTTCTGCCGTACTGCGAATGGCCGCCTGATGATCCCAGCGGTGCGTGAAATGCAGAGCGGCACCGACATGAACGACAAACAGCAGGGCACCGGCCGTCCACAGCACCCGGGTCCATGCGTTCAGGTGACGACTGCGTCCGTTCCACAGGAGCAGGATCAGGCAGGAAGCGTAGCACAGAAGTGCCAGACGCACGCTTGCCGAAATCAGAAATGCTCCCGAACCCATACGTCAATCCTGTCTCCCGAATGTTTGCCCCCGGTAATTTCCTGGTTTGTTTTGCCGACAATTCCTCAGGAGTTTCCGGCAGGTTTCAGATAGAACATCAGCACGGCAATATCAGCCGGCGTAATTCCGCTGACACGTCCGGCCTGCCCGACAGTTGCCGGACGATGACGACTGAGTTTGTCACGTGCTTCAATGCGAAGCTGGGTTACCGAACGAAAATCAAAGGTCTCCGGGATACGTATGGAATCCACCTTCTGTAACCGGGCGATTTCCGCTTCCTGCCGTCGCACATAACCCGCATACTGCGCTTCGATCTGCATCTGTCGCTTTGTTGCGGCCGAAAGATTCATTTCGACGAGCTGCGGAAACGCCGCTTCCAGTTCCTCCCATGCAGGTGCTCGTCGCATCCATTCCTCAAGTGTCGCTCCACGCGATCGCAGGTGCGTCATCGCGTGAAACGCTCGCTCCAGTTCGGATTCGTACGCACGAAATCGCGAGGCTCGTTCCTGGCACACCGTTCCGAGATCAATGCCCAGCGGAGTCAGGCGACGATCGGCATTGTCCTGACGCAGTAACAGACGATATTCGGCACGAGACGTGAACATTCGATACGGCTCGTCCACCCCGCGCGTGACCAGATCATCAACCAACACACCCAGATAAGACTGACTTCGATCCGGAACAAACGCAGCACGTCCCTGCAGCTTCAGAGCGGCGTTGATGCCGGCAATCAACCCCTGACCAGCAGCCTCTTCATAACCGGTCGTGCCATTGATTTGTCCGGCAAAGTACAGGCCTTCCACCAGGCGAGTTTCAAGAGTCGGGTGCAGTTGAGTCGGTGGAGCAAAGTCGTATTCCACAGCATATCCGTATCTCATGATCTGAGCGTTCTCGCAGCCGGGGATACGGCGGATGATGGCATCCTGAACATCACGAGGCAGGCTGGTGGAAATTCCGTTGCAGTAAACCTCCTGAGTGTTTCGTCCTTCCGGTTCCAGAAAGATCTGGTGCGTCTGTTTTTCTGCGAATCGCACCACTTTGTCTTCGATGGAGGGACAGTAACGCGGACCGGTGGACTGAATCTGCCCGGAGTACATGGGCGCCCGATGCAGATTGGCGCGGATGATGTCATGAATCTCCGGGGTCGTCGACGTGAGAAAGCAGTGAATCTGTGGCTGAGCGATGCGCTCGGTCAGAAACGAAAACGGCTCCGGATTGTCATCGCCGGGCTGCGGTTCACAACGTGAAAAATCGATCGTTCGTCCATTCAGTCGGGCCGGGGTTCCTGTCTTGAAACGACGCAGTTCAAAGCCCAGAGACCGCAGTGAACCGGACATTCCATGAGCCGCTTTGTCCCCGGCTCGTCCCCCTTCCGCCTGCTGTTCTCCCGTGTGCATGATCGCCTT
>JALQWE010000554.1 GCA_023258825.1 Planctomycetaceae bacterium
ACTTAACCCCAACGGGTCCGCCGGAGACTTCGCCCCCCGACGACGAATCCGATACACAGCTCCGGGAACATCCGGCTTGGCCAGCTGAGACGTCGGACAACACACCTTGTACCAGCCGCCCGTATCAACCACCAGCAGACTCCCGTCCGCATCTTCAAAGACGTCTGTCGGATGAAAGTCCGGATGATCACAGGACAGCAGATCCACATCTTCAGTCCGGTAGGTCGGCCCCTCAGGCACCAGACGATGCTGCACCACCTTGTGCAGATTGAAATAACAGGCAAACAACTGCTGATCATGGTCTCCGCCAAACAGCCGCTCACTGCCGGCAATCAATCCGCAGGGCGCCGCGGCTCCCTGATGAGTCAGGACGGGCATCACATCGCCGGTCATCGGGTGCGCATAAATCGATTCATGCTTCTTGCCATACACGCCCCCGTAAATCGCGTGAATCAAACCGTCTCGTCGCCCCGCTTCCGGGTGCTGAAAAAAAGTACAACTCAGGAATCGCTCACCATTGTTCAGAAACGCTACGTTCACCGGATTGTCCATGCCACCGGTCAGGACGTTTTCCACATGAGTCCCATCGGGCTTCGCTCGAAAAATATGTGATGACTGCGTCACCAGCTCCTGCCCATCCGACAACTGATGACGCTGCTCCGCAAACGCCCCTTTGCACCAGTACAATCGACCATCCAGCCCCAGATACGGACCATGCAGATCGTTGCCACAACCCGTCAGAGTCCGGCCGTCAAACCAGACCTCTCGACGATCCGCCACGCCATCATCATTGTCATCCGTCAGCTTCCAGATTTCCGGTGGTGCCGCCACATACAACGAACCCTCATACCACAGACACCCCTCCGGAAACATCAGGCGATCCGCAAACAGCGTGCTGCGGTCATAGACACCGTCACCGTTTGTGTCCTCAAGACGACGAATCCGATGGGGCTTCTCCGACAGCTGCTTCTCGGCTCGCTCCGACATGCCGCCGGAATCCGTCACATACAAACGCCCACGCTCATCCCGTGACACCGCAATCGGACGCTCCGCCAGGCTGGATTCTGCAGCCAGCGAAACCTCATACCCCTCCGCGACACGCAGCAATCGATTCCCAATCAGCACTTCCTCAGCCGAAACACCGTCTGCGACAATCACCAAAGACAGCAGGGCTGCACAACAACGTGTCCACATGACGGAGACTCCGGGAAGATCGTTCACGATGGATGCTCAACGGACCGCCAGTCGCGGTCGAACCAACAGTCTAGCCACACCCCATGGGGTTGAGTATTCAGAAAACCAACAATCCCCCGCCCCGCTGACGCCTGCAGAAAAACACCAGGACCGCCATTCCCACACTTGCACCTCTCCGCAACCAGCACGCTCGCCGTCTCTGCCACGACACCAGCACGTCCCTCTGCACCACGCACTTTCCTGGTTAACCTGATGGCGAAATCGGCGGTTATTGTCGCTATTCTGACGTTTTCAGATACGATTCCGCTTCCGAACAAGTTCGTTCCCCCTGTTGCCCGCTGTAAGAATGTCTGCGACTCAGCGTTCCTGCACCGGATTGAGAGACAGCGATGCCCGTTGACAAGACCGGCGACCGAATTCGCCAGATGTTTGGTGAGATTGCCGGTCGCTACGACTTCATGAACCACTTTCTGTCTCTGGGAACCGACATTTACTGGCGGTGGAAAGCCGTGCGACTGGCCGGCCCGCTGAAAGCCGCACCCGTTCTGGATGTCTGCACAGGCACAGGAGATCTCGCGTTTGCCTTCCGCGGCAAACTGCAGGATCCGGCGACGGTGTTCGCCACCGACTTTACCCACGGAATGCTGAAACTGGCCGAGCAGAAGCGGGACAACAGAAATGTCGTCTTTCTCGAAGCCGACACACTCGCACTGCCGTTCCCCAGCGACATGTTCCAACTTGTCTCCGTGGCCTTCGGGCTGCGAAATGTGTCCAACACCATCGCCGGCCTGCGCGAAATGGCCCGCGTCTGCCAACCTGGTGGCAAGGTGCTGGTGCTTGAGTTCTCGTTGCCCAACAATCGCCTGCTCAGTCGGGTCTACCAGTGGTACTTCCGCAACATTCTGCCCCGGCTGGGTCAACTGCTGGTGCGCAATCGCCAGGCGGCGTATGAGTACCTGCCGCAGTCTGTTTCTGAATTCCCCTGCGGCTCGCAACTGACCGGTCTGATGGAAGAAGCCGGACTGGTCAAAACCTCATTCCACCCGCTCACCGGGGGCATTGCCACCGTCTATCTGGGTGAAAAACCGCTGACCTGATCGCCGAACTCACTCGCTCGTCGCTGCGGGCTTCCCGCCGTCACGAGTTCCCACCTTTTCGGGTTCTGCTGAGCGCTGCATTCTTTCATCATTGACGCACAATCGTTATCCTTGCCATCCTGCCCATATTCACCAGAATCGCCGCGAGTTTTGCGGCCCTCTGCTTGCATTCCCATGGCAGGAGCGTTCCATGTGGTCTTCCAGTTACCGTAACCTCGTCTGCGCATTTCTCTGTCTGCTGTCCTTAGGCAGCACCGTCGCAATGGCGCAGGACGCTCGTGAGCGTCAAGCGGACGTGCAGCGAATAGAGATCATTCCGGCATCCCGCATGCGGCCACCGGGGCGACCAGCGAATTTCTCTCAGCCGTCGCGTGTCAATCCTGGCAACCGATCGGACAATGAACGGCCGGCTCACCCGATCGTGGCGGTGAGTACTGGTGGGTTTACGAAAGAAGAGTACCAGCGCGTGTTCCGGGGAATTCCCTTCAGCCGCGTTCAGTATCGGATCAACCCCGGCTATCGCCACGATTCCACCATGGAAATCCTCACCGGCAATCCGCGAACGCAGACGATCGTGCAACCACGCACACCAGTCACATCGGCCCGTATCCCACAACCCTCGCGGCCAGCCCGACAACTGCCGCCTCACATCTACGGCATCTGGCCAGGCGCAGTCCCCTGGCTGACCATCTGGTAGCTGACAGTTCCTCTCAGCTCAGAAACGCCCCGTCATCTGCGGCCATCTGATTCTTTGACTTGCCGGCCCGAATGGGCCGAAACATCCTTTGCCGGGGCCGTGAGGCCCCGGAATGCTGTCCTGCATGAGACAAAGGCCCGAAGGGCCGACACAACAACACCGAAGGTCAGTCCTGAGCACTCA
>JALQWE010000555.1 GCA_023258825.1 Planctomycetaceae bacterium
CACACAGTGTTCAGAATTCTTTACAGGTCACTTCCTCTCACCAGATTGCCGCCCCGTCCAACCAGCCATTATGAAACTCGTTTTTAAAACATAAGACTAATTATTTCTGCGACAAAACTGGCCTGCATCGTCCCGCAGGGCAAGCGGAGGCGACCCGGATCCATCAAGGCAGTACACGCCTCCCCTGCACCATTCTGTTTCACCTCGGCCGGCACATTTGCGCAAACCGACCACTGTCGCTCCACGGTCTCTCCACTTTCCCGCAGTAACCACAGGCATCGAGAATCCTCACGGATGATGCTCGCTTGGGAGCGACGGGCCCCAACCCTATCATCCGAAGTGGAACCCCGTGTGAATCACGGCATCTCGGCGAACAAACAGGCCAATGAGGGGAGTACACTTATGATGAAGGAACGGAGGACACTCAGCGTTCGCCGGTGGCGGCAGAGCTTCGGATTTGCCCTTCGCGGACTGCAATTGCTGCTTCGAACGCAACCCAACGCGCGGCTGCATCTGCTGGCCACAGGCGTGGTGCTGGCACTGGGGGCGTGGTCGTTACGTTCGCCGCGGGAGTGGGCCATCGTGCTGCTGGCTACCGGATTTGTCTGGGTGGCCGAAACGTTCAATACCGCACTGGAATTCCTGACCGACCTTGTGTCTCCGGAATGGCGTCCACTGGCCGCACAGGTCAAAGATCTCGCCGCGGCCGCAGTCCTGCTTTCCGCCGGGACAGCACTGACTGTGGGAGTGCTCATCTTCGGTGCCGCGCTGGGTGTGCTGGAGTGATCCAACACAGTAAACCGCAAAAAAGAGACCTGACCCCTTTTTTCTTCAGGCGGCGGCTGGCAGCAGTTCGCCGGCAATCGAATCAATGTCGTCCGCAGAAATCTGACTCTTCTGTTCCGCAAATCCAACCAGCAACGCCATGTCGCACAGTCGATTGATTCGACGAGGATTTCCGGAGGAAACGTCGAAGAGTCGCGAAAGGGCGTCTTCAGAGAAAATCGGTCGCGTGCAGCCGGCCTGCTGAAGGCAGATCCCCATGTATTCCGCTGTCTCCGCTGCCGTGAAACCGTTCAGTGGTGTCGTGACGGTGATGCGTTCACTGATCTGACCAAACCGACGAATGCGGGCCGTCAGCGACGGTTGCCCCGCCAGCAACACAGTGAGCTGGATGTTGGCATCAGATTCTGCAAGGCTGAGCAGTGGCTGGAGCACCTGCTGGAATCCGTCGTCGGTCATCAACTGGGCATCGTCGAAAAACAGAATCGGGCGTCGCCCCTGTGACGCGTGCCTCCGCAAAGCCGTGCGGATCTCCCGCAGGACGGCGTCAATCGGCCCCTGTGACAACACGCCTTCTTCACACAGTTCCGTGTGAATCATCCGCAGCTGCTCTTCAGCAGCCAGCGTCGGGAACACCAGATGCACGAACGGCCGCAACCTCGGGAATTCTGACGCAAAGTAACGCACAAGGCAGGATTTACCAGTCCCGGACAATCCGGGAACAAGCACGGGGCCGCACAGATTTTCCACGGCATAACGAATTCGCAGCAGCGCAGTCTGGCAGCTGCGGCTGCGGTAGAAGAAGGCGGGTTCGGCCGTCTGCGAAAACGGGCGACCTTTCAGTGTCCAGTAGGCTTCGTACATGGTGGCAGTCCTTACTCTGAGCAGACCTGCTGCGGGTTTCAGTCCCGGAGACGAGCGTCTGGAATATTAGTGGTTTGCAGCAGAATTCCGCGAGACGGATTACTCGCAGGGTCTGGTGAAATCGGGGTTCGTCAGAGTCCTGTGAATTTGTTTCGTGGATGATGCCGGCGTTCCAGTCCGAATCTCAGACGGAATCCTGACGTCGTCTCAAGTCGGCGAGTTTCTCTTTTTGGGTTGCTTTGTCTGAAAGTCACATCGTGGTGGAAGAATCGCGCAGGGCCCGTAGTCCCGCGTCGCTTCATTCCAGCGGTTGAATTCTCCCGGTGAACCGAACGCGCCGCGGAGGCTCATCCTGGTCCGCATTGATCGAGGGTTGTCCTGATTCCGGATCGGTCTCCTGATCGGGATAAACCGCAGCATCGGAGGCCTGTTCCGAAGTCGTGGATTCCTGAGAATAGACGGCAGCACGCTGGCGGGACTGCACATCGGAAGTCGGCATTTCGGGGGCGTCCAGAAAATCGGGCTCCTCCTGCTGTTCTGCCAATTCGCGGGTGCGTCGAGCATTGCGTTCACTGGCCCGTTGATCCGCAGTTTCGAATTCCTCCAGCAACTGTTCGATATTGATGTCGGCGCTGGAATCCTCAATTTCGGTAGGGGTGGCCCGGCGAGTGTCAGTCCAGACCACAGCCACGACAGCCACCACGACCACTGCGGCCACGACCGTGCGATATTCCTGCACCGGTGCCAGCCAGTCGAGCCATGCACGAGGGGAACGGGCGGCGACTACCGCATTCGTGGATGCTGGTGTGAGTTGCGGGGTGGAATTGGTCGCAGTCGCAGGCTCCGCCGGAATCTGCTGCTGCGATTGTTCTGCAGCGGGCATGGCGAGTCGTGCCAGTCCGGCAGCGACGGCAGCACGAGTTCCACTGATCGCTGGTGATTCAGTCGCGACCGTCTCCATTCGCAATGCCGGAATTGGCGGAGGCGTCAGTGGTGCTGTCTGGGCAACTGTCGCGATGGGGGCAATCGTCGCCAAGGGGGCAACTGGCGCAGTGGCCACAGGTCGCGCCGTCATGGGCAGAATCGCGGGCGGAGCCACGTCCAGAGCAGGTTGTTCCAAATGAGGGCTCGGTAGTGGAGCGGGGGTCGCCTGCAATGTGGACGCAGGTTGCGGCGGCGGAGCGATGGGCAACGCAGGCTGCATGGTGACGGCGGCCGGAGAATCTCCTTCCGCGATTTTCTGCAGGGCAAGGCTGAGTGCATCGGTCATTGGGCGGCCTTCCATGGCGACATTGGCTGGACTCCGTCCGGCCGGTTCTGTTGTTCCGCGAAAAGGTTCGAACGGCGGCAGTCCGCCGCAGGAAGCTCTTCGGTTAATGAATTCTCTGTCCGGCAAAAACTGCCGGTTTGTGGCGAGTGCTGCTGACTGCGCAGTCTGCCACCGGGACTTTGTCAGGATCATCGGCAGCGGTCTGTAGCGAACTTTACGATTATTCGCATCAGGCAGAATAGAGAAA
>JALQWE010000556.1 GCA_023258825.1 Planctomycetaceae bacterium
GGCCTTGAACAGGCTGTCCGGCAGACCGGCCACTTTCGGGGAACTACCGGTAGGATGCTCTTCGACAAGTCGTTCGACAAGACGCTGGGGGAATTCGAAGCGAAACGAGCGTTTCTTTGCCAGGATCTCCTTCACTTCCTCGCGGACCCCGAAGATCTGCTGGCCGGCGAGTGTGACGCTGACAATGCTGACGGCGGCATCCAGTCGATTGCCCTTGAAGGCGCGGTTGAAGGCGTCCATGCGTTGCTGCAACAGGGCGTCGATTTTACGAACTGTGGTCGTCGTGGCGACTTCCTCGGCCTGCGTGGTGAGCCCATACATGACGGAAAACGTCAGGCTCATCAGCAACGCGATGATGGCAATGACGATCAGCAGTTCCACCATCGTGAAACCCGAACGCTTCGTCCGATTGTTTCGGCATGCTGTCATTGTTTTCGCCGCGATGCGGTAGGGTGGAACAGAAACGCTGATAACGAGTGCTGGCGTCGGAGACGGGACTGAAGCCTGTCAGGGCTTCAATTGCCCACCAGAGAAGTTGGTGATGTTGTCCATCTCGGTCGCTCGCGGTCCGACGAGTTCTTCGCCATCCTTGTAAACGCCGCCAACTCCATAGGTGGCGTCGGGGCCCGGGGAAATGATCTGGTAGCTGTCCGGTCGATGGGCCTGCACCGGCTGAGCGGTTTTCAGGTAGACGGCCTGCAGATCTTTGGTGTTGCTGTTGCCACCATGGACATCAAAGTCGTCCTGTTCGGCCAGCGTGGAACCGGCGGCGTTGGTACGTTTGTAATTACGGCCCTGACTGGAGAGGTACATGTAGGGTGTCTGCTGGTCCGGCAGCGGATCGGCGAACTCAAGCAGGCCGTCTTTGTCGAGGTCCGTGAAGCGGCTGTTGTCAAATTCGAAGAACGGACCTTCGCGGTTTGTTCCGGCGCTGTCCCACGGAGTCTGGGGGTTCTTTGAGAAGCCCAGGACGACCGGTGGGTTGGAGGTGGTGTTTTCGATGCCACCCAGAAAGAACACGAGGCACTCCGCGCCGCTCAGATGCATATCTTTCGTGCCATTGCCCAGTCCGCCATTGGTGGCAAAATTGAACTGTGGCCAGATGCTGCGAACTTTTGAGCGATCCGCGGCGCCCCATGTGCCGCCGGCGGCCGGGATGTACAAGCTGCTGGGAGGTTCGACGTTGTAGACCGACTTGAACTTGGCGACGGCGTTGTCCAGCTGGGAGATTTCGGAGGACACCTGAGCGATGCGGGCGCGTTGTCGGGCGCCGCTGATCGCGGGCAGGATCAGGGCCATCAGGATGGCGATGATCACGATCACGACCATCAGTTCGATCAGCGAAAAACCGCGGCGAGCATGTGTCTGATGGTTTTGTTGTCGTCGCATTGTTCTGAGCCGTAATGGTGATGGCAGGATGATTGAACCGAATGCCCGGCGAGTTGAAGTGTTCGCCGGGCATGCACAGGAAACCGTTTTCACGACAGGTCGTTCAGCAGTTTGATCAGCGGCATGAAGAGGGCGATTACGATGAAGCCCACGATCAAGCCGAGCACCACCACCATGATGGGTTCGAGCAGGCTGACCAGACTTTCCACGCGAACTTCGACTTCTTCATCGTAAACGTCGGCGACTTTGTAGAGCATGTCATCGAGAGCACCGGTTTCTTCACCGACGTCCACCATGTTGACCACGAGGTCGTCCACAATCCGCGATTCTTTCAGAGGAACGGCGATGGTTTCTCCTTCGCGAATCGCGGAGTAAATGTTGTCGAAGGCTCGCACAAACACGGCGTTGCCGGCTGTGTCGCGGGAAATCAGCAGGGCTTCAAGAATCGGAACACCAGAAGCAATCAGCGTGCCAAGAGTTCGAGTGACGCGCGCAATGGTGCCGATGTGCAGAATCTTCCCGACGAGCGGGATACGTAACGAGAGCCAGTCCATCACAAAGGCCCCCGTTTTGTTCTTCTTCACAATCTTGACGAAGAGCCAGAACCCGATGGGGGTGATGAACATCATGTACCAGTAGCTCATCATCCAGTCGGAGATGGAGATGAGGAAGACGGTGGGTCCGGGGAGTTCGACGCCGAACCCGATGAAGATGTCCTTAAACTTCGGAATGATGAAGATCATAATGAAGGACACGATGGCGACGGCGACGGTGATCACCGCTGCCGGATAGATCATGGCGCCCACGATTTTTCGTTTGAGCGACTGGGCTTTTTCCTTGAAGTCTGCAAGGCGCTGCAGAATGACTTCCAGGGCACCGCCGGCCTCACCGGCTTTCACCATGTTCACGTACAGGTTGTCGAAGGCCTTGGGCTGTTTGGCCATGGCTTCGGACAGTGTGTTACCGCCTTCGATGTCTTCGATGACATCCATCAGGGCATTTTTCAGGGCTCCGGGACGATTTTGTCCTTCGAGAATGCGGAGGCTGCGGAGGACTGGCAGCCCGGCGTCCTGGAGTGTGGACAGCTGGCGCGTGAAGGTGCAGAGAATCTTGGGTTTCACGCCCCCGATGGTAAAGACTTTGCCGGGCTTTTTGCCCTTGGCAGCGCCTTTGGGGGCGGCGCCCTTTTTGGCTTCTTTTTTCTTCTTTTCCTTTTCGCGAATCTTGGTGACGTAGAAGCCTTTTTCGCGAATCAGAGTCTGGGCTTCAGCCTCGGACGGCGCTTCGATGGTGTCTTTCACCTCAAGCCCCGACTTATCCATTGCTTCGTATGCAAAGGTTGGCATGCTGACTTCTCCAGATCGTTCCGGTAGTGACTGAAACACACGCTTCAGATTAGTTCAATTCCTGTCCGAAACCTGGCTGCGTCTGCATTTTGCGGGCAAAACTCAGCTTGTTCCGGGCATTTCTGAGGCAAAGCGTGTGCCGAATGATTTCCGGAGCGGGTCCGGAAAGTTCGGTCTGAGACTGCTGTGCTCTTCGTAATGTCTTACAGATCGGAAAAACAGCCGAACTGGATGTTTTTTACCGAATCTTCTCTGTTCATCATCGAACACGCGGGGCCGAATGTCCAGTTTGCAGGGATTCTGCGGGGTTTCGGATCCGGTGACTGTTCAATTCTGCTGTTGCAGAATTGAACAGGTTTGGGGGGTGCGTTCAGAAAAGGGGTCAGGACCCAATAGCCAAATGGCCCGGAGGGTGCTGTGCACT
>JALQWE010000557.1 GCA_023258825.1 Planctomycetaceae bacterium
GGCATTGCCAACATGGAATGCGCGAACTCGAGCTTCGTTGTTTGCGATTTCAATGTCTCACGAACCTCCGTCGGTACGCGCACCTCAGAGACCTGCACCTCCGGTTCCTCACGCCCCGGCAAGGGAATCGTCCACAAAGGTATGCCCACGACCGGCGCTACACTGCGAATGTCACCCACAGTTTCATTTCCGTCCGTCAGCAATACGATCCGAGGAACTATCCCGCCGGTGCGAAGGCGGCCGCCGTCCGTATGGCCCCGGCCAGATCTGTCCCACGTTCCCGGATCGCTCGTTCCGAACGATCCGCATCCCTCGGCTCGCGGCCTGTTGCCACCGCTGAATTCACGCCCGCAGTAGCATCCGCCTTATCTCCACCCGCAAGCGCCCCGGACACCAGTGTTCGCTCATAATCCTGCCAGTCATTCACCGCACGATCAGTCGCCAGCGCATACGACATCCACGCCGCACTTTGCCCCCCACGCACCGTTTCCGCCTCCCGCAGATACGCTGCCGCATGCGCTCGCCCGGCCGCTCCGATACTGGCACTTCGATCCACCAGAAAGACCACAAACGGCTCGTCAGTATTCCCCAGCCACGTCATGCCCGCTAAGGCCAGCGTCAGCAACAGACAAATCACTCCGCGAACCAACAGCGATGCTACACGCTGAGCTTTTGAGAAATCACTCAAACTGCGCGCAAACCACCACAACAACATGATCCCTGCCGGAATCAGCAGAAACAGCCAGGTGGGTTGAGTGAATTCAATGGGCATAACAATCATCACAACAGCAGAAACCAAACACACACAGCCCGGCAACGTTCGCACAGGCCCAAATGACCAGTCCCAGCATTCTCTTTCAGACTCTCAGGAGATCCACCGCCGCTGATACAACACCCATTCCGCCAGCAACAACAGCACAGCGACAGGCACCAGATACATCCACAAGGGCCTGCGGAACCAGGACGACACCCCAGCCACCCGATCACTCGGCAATGCAAATTCCGAAGACGGTCGCAGATTCGTTTCGCATTCATTCGCCAGATTCACCGCAACCTCCGCCGCCAGCAACTCATTCGCACCCGCGCCACGTCCCTCCCTGCGATACACCGACCAGATTCCAACCGACTTCAATGGCCCACCTATCAGCGTGACAGATGCCCGTGCCGATTCGGCCCCCACGGAATCCGCAACGCTCAATCGCTGCCGCTCTCCGTCCGGTGCGATCAACACATACGCACTATCCGAGTCCACTCCCCTGTCAACATCCATTCCCTTCCCGACTCCCTCGCCGGCCTCGGGCTCACCAGCCTGCTCCGCGTCCGCCGCAAACACTCCCGGCAACTCAAGCCTCAGCGGCTCCCCAGCCACCCGCGTCGAGACTCGCTCCCCCACATCCCCGGAAAACTCCCGCAGAATATTCGATATCAAGATGGGAAAAACCGTCCGAAAAGCAAGGTCACTGGTACGCAACGATACTGGCACCACCACACAGTCTCCGGTTGGACGTGGCAGCAACGCACACAGCGCATCCCCGTCCACGGTCTCCACCAACGGCTCCATCGGGGCTGCATAGGTGACCTGCCGCGCCTCCGGAATCAGCACATTACTGAGTTGCACGTTCCTCAGAAGTTTCGACGTCGTACTCTGTTTCGACACCAATGGATTGTCCAGCAGGTTGCCCAGAGTCCATGCGTCACAGTCCGACGCCGGATCCAGCACAATCACATTCCCCTCAGGAAGCTTCGCCGGGACCAACTCGTGCAGCACTATCACGTCCGCCCGCGGCCATGCTCCCTCAGCCGGCAACCGATCCAGTACCTCCAGATCCACCAGCGAGTTCGCTTCCAGAACTTTCTGCACAAATAAATTCCCCGGGGACACCAGCAGCACCCGCTGAGTTTTCGCAGGAAACAGCATCGACCAAGCGGAATTGTCCGTTGTCAACCCATCCTGCTCTCCCTCCACTGTGACTCCCGATCTCGTGCCGCCCGCGGCAACCCGCTCCCCCGATTCATTCACGGGCTCTTCGAATCGAATTTCCTGCAACTCGGCCCGCAGTGCGCCTCCCTCCGCAGATAACTTGGACAAACACCGAGTCCATCGCTGCTCCGGCTCCAATGTCACTGGCACTACGTCCACGGGAAAGCCCGCAAGACTCAGCTCCAGTCGACACGTCACCCGCCGATCCGAAGCATTACTGATCGCCACCAGCACCTCATAACCCGTGGGATCCACAAGGCTGCGACGCGTCTCAAACACAGTAATCCCCACATTGCCCCGCGCTTCTCCAAATCGCTCGAACTCCACCAGTATCGGTGATTCCCCAGCGGCCTCACGCCCCTCCAACGTCGGCTCCTTCGTGTCCGTCGGCACCGCCTCGCCACCATCTGACATATCTCGAACCGTCGCTTCAGTCGTCAACGGCGCACACACACATCCATCCGTCATCACCAACACACGGCCACGACGACCCGTGCCGATCAGACGTCGGCCCAGCTCGATCGCGGGCCCCGGATCATTCCCCGTATCAGCGACCCGAATCGTCTCCAGCGCTCGCAACAAAGCCCCCGTTTGCTCCGTCATTCCCGCAACAATCTGAGCTCCACCGCCCGTCGTGACAATCGCCGCCTCATCCGGAACCCGCAGACTCAGAATCTGCTGTCTCGCTGCCGCCAACGCTAAGTCCAGCCGCTGCACTCCACCGGATTCAGCCCGCATGCTGGCCGAATTGTCCACCACCAGCACCAGGCGCTCCGACTCACGCATGGCCGATGTCCACAGCGGATCCGCAGCAGCCAGCACCAGCGTCATCAGAATCAGTATCTGCACCAACCACGAGGTCAAATTCCGAAACGACTGCCACCACGATCGAGGCGGCTTCTCGTCAAACACCCTCGCCCAGAACATCGTCGTCGAAACCGGGATTTGACGCGACCTGACCCTCAGGACATACAGCACCGTAATCGGTACCGCTATCGCAGCCAGCATCAATGCATCAGGAAGGCCAAAGGTCATCGAAGTCCACACCCAGGTTACATAAGGTCAATCCACGAACTCAAATCGCTCGCAGCCAAAAACCACCACTCACCACTCACCACTCACCACTCACCACTCACCACTCACCACTCACCACTCACCACTCACCACTCACC
>JALQWE010000558.1 GCA_023258825.1 Planctomycetaceae bacterium
CGTAACCCGAGAACAATCGAAAAGGTGACGTTGAGAATTCGACTCATCAGGGTCGACACGAACGAGTTGTCGGTGCCGCCGCCGCTGACATAGCGTGAGGCCACGACAACGTCACTTTGCTCCGCCACTGAGAGCAAATGCTGAATGAATTCCGGGGGGTGCGAGCCATCGGCATCCATGAACAGGCAGAATCGCCCTGCTGCTGTTCGGATCCCTGTGCGAACGGCGTCGCCGTAGTCGTTGCCGCCGCTGCGCTGAACATAGGTGGCTCCATACTGCAGACAGACCTGTTCCGTCTGGTCCAGCGGGGACTCAGTATCGATCACCAGAATCTCGAACCGCAGGGGGATCGATTCCAGAGTTTGACGAAGACGCGGCAGCAGTTCCGACAGATTCGGTGCTTCCCGGTAAGCGGGTAACACCACGGATAAATCCGGTAATTGCCTCGTCTGTTCACAGGATGGATGTGTCATGGTTCAGACCTCCTCCCGGGCCCATGCGAGTGCCGCTTTCAGGCCACTGGTGAATGACGTGGCTGGATGCCAGCCGAAGAGGCGCTCTGCTTTGCGAATATCGGCGACAAACACGCGCTGATCTGACTGCCGCCATGGAAGATGGTCGTACTGCAGACGAATTCCCAGCTCATTGTCCAGAAACGAAAACAGCTCAAGCAGCGACAGGCTGTTGGGCATGCCGCCGCCAATGTTGAAGACCTGCCCCGCCGTTACAGATCCTGCTTCCACGGCTCGGAAGTAACAGCTGACGAGATCCTGCGAGAAGAGCACATCCCGGACCTGTTTGCCGTCACCGCAGATAGTGAATCGATGAGCCGGATTCTGCTGTGTCAGTAACGCCTGCTGAAGAAACCAGCCAATCCAGCCCTGATCGATAGTGCCATACTGACGGATTCCGAAAACTGACGAATGTCGAAACACGGTGGTCCGCAAGCCGAACATACGGTGGTAGTCCAGCATGTACTGATCAATTGCCCCCTTGGAGCAGCCATACGGTGACTGAAAATCGAGGTTCAGCTTTTCATCAAAACCATCGTCATAACCCTCAGCGACGTAACGCGTCGCTGCTTCGCGGATTTGGACCTGATCCAGACTGCCGTAGACTTTGTTGGTGGACGAATAAATGATGTGAGCTTCGGGAACCCAGCGGCGCACGGCCTCGAGCAGATTGTGTCCACCAACGGTGTTGATCTCAAAATCAGCCCGGGGATTGGTGAGACTGGTGGTCATCGCCACCTGGCCAGCCAGATGAAAGACACAGTCAGGGCGAAAAGACTGTACGACCTGTTCAAGATCAGAAAACTCACGTGTGTCCACATGCTGAAACGTGAACTCGCCACAGGACCGGAGCCACTCCAGGTTTCTGGTTGCACCCGTCCGGGAAAGGTTATCAATGGCCAGAACCTGATCGCCGCGACGGATGCCTTCAGCGACAAGGTTCGATCCGAGAAATCCACAGCCACCTGTGACGAACAGCTTCATTCCGGAAATACTCCCTGGGACAATTCTGTGAGTTGTGTGAATGCCGCCTGAACGGTCATGGCAAGGCCCTCCTTCAGCGACACCCGCGGTTGCCAGCCAAGCTTGCGCAGTCCGGAAATATCGGGACGTGAATCCATGATTTCTGCACGACGATAAGGCAGCGCTCCAAAAATCGGCGTGCTGCGGGTGTCCGGGAAAAAAGCCTTCAGTTCCTGAACCAGGGTTCTGATCGTCACACTTTGTCCCGACCCTACATCAAACTCAACAAATCCGGGACTCTGGTTCCGGGAATCCTGGATCACTCGAACAAAGGCCTCAACCACGTCATCGATAAAGACAAAGTCACGTTTCTGCTCACCCGGTGTCAGACGAATTTCCGGAACTTCGGCGGCGAACTGCGAAACCAGCCATCCCACGAACTTGGTTGGATCGTCTCCGGGACCGTAGAAATGCTCCAGTCGCAGGCTTCGGCAGACCAGACGGGACGAGTGCAGTTTCAACCAGTCCAGAAATTGCTTTTTCGACAACGAATACTCGTTCACACGCTTATCCAGAAACGTATCCGAGTTCACAAACGTGCGGACACCGAATTCTTCCGCAATGTGCAGCAACCGGAGCGGCAGCATCAGGTTGGCTTCCACTATTTCGGGCACTGAAGACTGTTTCCGACCGTAGTCCGTGGCACAATGCACCACGGAATCAATTCGTCCAAATCGAGTGAATGCTTTTGTCAGCGGTTCGAGATCCACGTCGAACATCTGATCCCGAGCGACTGTTGCGCTGATTCGTCGCAGGTCGGAAAACGAACGCTTCACTACCACCACATGGAATCCATCCGCCACAAGTCGAGCCGCGAGCCGGCTACCGAGGTATCCGGTAGCTCCAGTCAGCAGGACTCTGTGTTGTTGCCCCGCGACCGGCGTAGCGAGTCCGGTGGGGGCGGCGGAGGCCGTCGGCTCAGAATTCACGAACATAAACACGTTCTTCGATGCAGTCATACATGTTGCAGGTTATATGTTCGGGGGGGGGGGGGCAGGAATTTGCAGGTACGATCATGTCAGGAAAGAATCGCGGAAAATTGCGGGTGAGTAGCAACGGGCAACTCAAATGACGGTGACCAACGGATGACTTTTATCTCGAAAATATCAGTCTATGGATTGAAGATGCCATAAGAAACCGGTTTGGACCCCCAGTTTTTCTCTTTTCACTCCCGAATGTTCATCCGGGACGGTTATGATTCGGACGGCGTTCCCTGCTTTGGAAAAAGTTCTGCATATGACCATGCCCTTGCGATGATTTTTTCCCTGTGGAGGGTCACTGCAAACTGAGCCCGTCATTGCCCGGGATTGAAGAGCGAAGATTCACAGGAGGCGGTCATTTCCTCGGGCCATTGAGCAATGGTTTACCCTTAAGGCACGTATTTCTTTCCGCGAGTTGACTGCGAATGTGCTGCCTGCAGAGTTCTCTAACGAGTCAAGTTACTTCTTCGCGGCCTTCTTTTTGCCAGGTTGGCGATCTGGCTGAGTCAGAGCGGCCAGTTGCTCAAAACTGTCCGTCTGTTTCTGCCAGACCCTGGCCTGCTTCTGAGGGGAGACTCCGACCGCCTGAAACTGTTCGTGTGTCAGGGACTGCATCACCTTCGGACTCAGAGGCTTT
>JALQWE010000559.1 GCA_023258825.1 Planctomycetaceae bacterium
ATCGGCAGATCAGGAAATCCGCGTGGGGATTGTAGCACTGCGCCGCTGGAAAGCCTCCAGTGAGAACTGCAGACCGTACGTTTGACGCGCTGGCAGAGTCGGCGGGAGGCAGAGGGGCGGTGGGGAAGTTCTGGAAAATCGCCGCGGGTGAGGCTCGGTTGTTTCGGGAACTGTGGGGGCGAGCTGTGGGATCAATCCGGATTTGCCGACGAACGGGTGCAGTGTGACGATTGCCGTCAGAAATCGGGGCCAGGGGAGAAGACCGTGAATTGTGTATCCCTGATGGGCTCGGTACACTCGGAGGCGTCCTTCAGGCGAATTGGTATTTCTGAAAAACCACTGAAGAATTCTGTTTTTTGATTGCATCAGGAAAGACTTCCCACATGAACAGTTTCAATTCCCGACGTTCATTTCTGGCCTCCACAGCGGCTGTTGCTGCGGCCTCATTGCTGGGGCGGACGGCATTTGCGGCCCCGGCCGGCAAGTTTGAGATTTCGCTGGCAGAGTGGTCTCTGCACAAGACGCTGTTTGGCGGCAAGCTGAATCACCTGGACTATGCAGCCACGGCGAAAAAGGAATTCGGAATTGAAGCTGTTGAGTACGTGAATCAGTTTTTCAAGGACAAGGCCAACGACAGCAAGTATCTGGCGGAGATGAAGCAGCGGGCTGCGGATCAGGGCGTGAAGAGTCTGTTGATCATGATCGACGGTGAGGGCAATCTGGGTGACCCGGACGAAGCGAAGCGTAAGCAGGCGGTTGAGAACCACTACAAGTGGGTGGAAGCGGCCAAAACGCTGGGTTGTCACTCGATTCGTGTGAATGCCGGCAGTTCAGGCACGTATGAAGAACAGATGTCCCGCGCAGCAGACGGATTGCGAGCGTTGTCTGAATTTGGTGCAAAGCATGGTCTGAACGTGATTGTGGAGAATCACGGGGGACTGTCGTCGAATGGGGCGTGGCTGGCCGGGGTTATGAAGAAGGTGAATCTGCCCAACTGCGGAACTCTGCCTGACTTCGGCAACTTCCGTATTAAAGACAACGAGTGGTACGACCGTTACCAGGGCGTGGAAGAGTTGATGCCGTTTGCGAAGGCCGTAAGTGCGAAGTCGCATGACTTCGATGATGCGGGGAATGAGACGAAGACGGACTACCTGAAGATGATGAAGATCGTGCTGGCGGCAGGCTACTCCGGCTATGTCGGCATTGAGTACGAGGGCAGCAAGCTGGATGAGTTTGCCGGCATTCGGGCGACCAAGGCGTTGCTTGAAAAAGTGCGGACTCAGCTGGGCTGAGGCGCTGGCAGGCTGGACGACGCTGACAGGCTGGACCGAATCCCTCCCTGTGGAGCCACGGGGAGGGATCGGATTTCGCGGCGGTTCGATTCTGTTTCAGCCGGATTGGGGCCGTTGGATTCCAGCCGTCGTCCTGTGATTGGCGATTGTTGACCAGTCATTGAGCTATCGTATTGAGTCGGCGGCAGACGTGTTCTGACGTTGTGGGATTTCATCGGACCGAGTGTGCGTGTTCGGTGGGTTGGTTGGGCTTGGTTTCTGCGGGCGGGTGATTCGATGCAGCTGGGTTTTGTCAGTGCGATTCTGCCGGACTTGTCCTTTGATCAGGTGTTTGAAACGGCTGGTCGAATCGGGTTTGACTGTGTCGAGGTGTGTTGCTGGCCGGTGGGCCGGGCGGAGCGTCGGTACGCCGGGGTCAGTCATATTGATGTTGGCAACCTGTGTGAGAAAACGGTCGCGGAGATTCAGGCCACCGTGTCTCGCACGGGCGTTGGCATCAGTGGGCTGGGTTACTATCCCAATCCGCTCAGTCCTGTGTCGACGGAGGCGGACACAGCGGTTGCGCATCTGCACGTGGTGATTGAAGCGGCCAGTCGACTGGGCCTGACGCGTGTGAATACGTTTGTGGGTCGTGACTGGACAAAGTCGGTGGACGACAACTGGCCGCGGTTTCTGGAAACGTGGACACCGATCATTCGAAAAGCCGAGAAGCATGGAGTGAAGATCGGGATTGAGAACTGTCCGATGCTGTTCACGGCGGATGAGTGGCCCGGTGGTAAGAATCTGGCTACGACGCCGGAAATCTGGACGCGGATGTTTGAGGCGATCCCGTCTGAGTGCTTTGGGCTGAATTATGATCCATCGCACATGATCTGGCAGCACATGGACTATCTGGGGCCGATGCGGGAATTTCGCGATCGGTTGTTTCACATTCATGCGAAGGATGTGCGTCTGGATCAGCACCGGCTGGATCGGGTCGGGATTCTTGCGCATCCCAACCGCTATCACACGCCCAAGCTGCCGGGGATGGGAGACGTGAACTGGGGTAAATTTTTCTCGACGCTGACGGACTGTGGTTATCGTGGTCCGGTTTGTGTGGAGGTGGAGGACCGGGCGTGGGAAGGCACTCTGGACGACCGGATTGCCTCGTTGCAGCAGAGTTACAATTACCTGCGTAACTTTATTCCGCGTCGGGCGTCAGTGGTGGCATGATTGTGCTGTCGGACCTGGGAAGCCGAGGAGTGACGGGGCTGGCCGACGTTAGTTGACTGCAGCGACTCTGAGTGCCTGGCTCGTTCGAAATTCTGCAGCGATGGCCTGCTCCGTATTCCTGCTTCTGATTTTTCGAAAGAGACTGCGATGCACTATCGAAAACTCGGCCATGAAGGCCCTTTGTTGAGTGTGATTGGGTTGGGCACATGGGCGATTGGCGGCGGGGACTGGAAATTCGGCTGGGGTGACCAGGACGAGCAGGAGGCCATTGGGGCGATCCTGGAAGCAGTGAATCTGGGGATCAACTGGATTGACACTGCGGCGATTTATGGTGAGGGCCGCAGTGAGATTCTTGTGGCGAAGGCCATGGCGCAGTTGTCAGCTGCTGAGCGACCTCTGATTGCCACCAAATGCGGGCGAGTAGCCCTGGGGAACGGCGAGATTGGCAAATGTCTGCGTCGCGAGAGTGTGATTGCGGAGTGTCATGCCAGCCTGAAGCGCCTGAATGTGGACTGTCTGGATCTGTATCAGATGCACTGGCCGGAGCCGGACGAAGAGATTGAAGAGGGCTGGCAAACGCTGGTGGATTTGAAAATGCAGGGGAAGGTGCGTCACATCGGCGTTTCCAATCAC
>JALQWE010000560.1 GCA_023258825.1 Planctomycetaceae bacterium
CGTAACTTAGTACCTGCCCGTAGCTCAACTGGATAGAGCAACGGCCTTCTAAGCCGTAGGTTGCGGGTTCGATTCCTGCCGGGCAGGCCACGAGTTTCGTGAGGGGCCTGAAAGTAACAAGTGATTGTCGCTCGACAGTCGTTCCAGTGGTGGCTGTAGCTCAGTTGGTAGAGTCCCGGATTGTGATTCCGGTTGTCGTGGGTTCGAGTCCCATCAGCCACCCCAAATTTCCATGTCGAATCAGTTGGTTGTTGCGCCGCATGCGTTCGGCGTCGACCCGGTACCGCTATGGAGTCTTCCAAGGGTACCTCGTCCGAAAACAGCCACAGTGGCCCGTGTAGGCATCGCGTTGTTGAAGCGAGTGTGGCGATCCATTGCCGGTGTCCCGGATACGCTCAACATGCCCAGCATCGGATCGGTGCTTCCGCACCGGGGCACGCAACTGCCACTTCCGCGATCTGCCTGCGTCCGCAGACGTCGGGGCAAATCGCACCGTCAGACGGTGGTGCCGGTGTCCATTCGGTTTGTTGGGTAAGCTGATGCGTGATCAGCCCATTTGATGAAAATTCCGCGTACTGCATGAATTCCATTTCATGAAAACGAGAGATGTAGCGACTGTACTGATCGTAGGTTGTGCCCCGCATCTGATGCTCGCTGCGTCCAGGGTCTTTTCTCTGGCGAAATTGAATTTCGATTGCATAAGTAGCAGGAGCACGCTGAAAGGGCATCGATTCGCCAGGAACTTTCGTCGATGCAGCAGGAATGCCTTGGTCGGCCACGCGATTTCGGCCGTCAGGGAAAATTCATATAGAGCGGTAGTCCTGTGCGACGACAGGACGATCAATCTGGTTCTGGATTCGGATCTACCGGTCGAAGACAAACTGGCTCTTCTCCCAGTGGTGTCCACAGGAAATTTTGCGCACCTGTCGTCCAAAATCGGGCTTTCGATGATTTTTGAACAGTGCGGGATTCGATCGCCGGATTTTTCAGTTATCGAAAACAAGCGACAACTGTCGGATGCAGTCTTGAAGATGGGATTTCCACTCATAATCAAGGGTGATCGATCCGGCGGCGGCAAGCAGACTGTGGATATCCTGAATGAGTCGGATTTCAAAACGGTTCTTACCAGCTTCGATTTTTTCCCCGCGATCCTGCAGCGGAAAGTGGCCGGAGAACTGATCGGAATCGAGGCGTTCTATCAGGACGGCGAACTGATCAGCTTCAGTTATTCAGAGGTTCTGGAAACGACTGAAAACGAATTTTCTCCTTCGGTTCTCCGGCATTATCATCAGACAGGCTCGATCGATCCGTCGGTGCAGCAGGAGCTTGAGGATATCGGGCGGGCGTTGGGCGCCGACGGGTTTGCCAACATCAGCTGCATCCTTACGGAACGGAATGAACGTTATTATTTCGAGGCGGACATGAGGCCCACCGCCTGGGTCGCGCACTCCAGCTACTTCGGTGATGCTCTTCCATCGAAAATAAGAAATTTTCTGATGGACGGTACCCGCCCGGCGTGCCTGACCACACTTGATGAACGTTATCCGGCGACGATGAACGTGCCGCTTTTCATCAGGATGAAACCCTGGGAAATACTGATCAACAGGTATTCGGTCTGGAAATACATCTATTTCGATTCCGCTGTTGGCAGAATCTACCGGCGGAGCCTGACGGGCTTTCTGCGAAATGCCCTGACCCTGAAACCCGTCAGAAAGCACGTCCGGGATATTCTCGCGCCCGCGGCGCCCGGCAAGGCGTAGCGCCGCGTCGAGCCAGGCTTCGACGTCCATGCCTCCAGTTCCCCCTGTCTGCACTTGAAGTGATCCAGTGGTGATGATCTGACCACGTTTGAGCGTCCCTCATCTGTCGCGTCCGGGCTTAGCACCGAGGCCCGGTTGTGATCAGGTCTCGTCATCTGATCCGTGTCACCGGGCGTATGCGCAGCGCTGTTGGTTCTTCCGGTGTCTGTCGTACAGAAGGCCTCTGTGCCTGATTGCATCCGGTCTTTTCGGTCAGTCCCAATCCCGGTGTCTGCGATGCTCACGGTGTGATTCGTAATAGGGGGCCGGTTGGTAATACGGGTACGGAGCAGGGCGCACGACGTCAATTCTCGGTTGATAAAGGGCAGGCGGGTAATAGACATAGGGCGCCGGGCGTACGATCTCGACTCGCGGCCCCGTATAAGCCATCTGCGCCGGGACGACGGTGCAACCTGCCATCGTTGCCAAGGCAGTCAGAACCAGGGCGTTCTTCAGCAGCATCGTCATGTTTGTCTCAGGTGTCATGGTGATCCCTTAACGCCATGACACCGTTCGTCAGCGACCCGGTTCTGTAATCAACTGTATCGAATTCAAAAGAACGTGCTTTTCGTTCCACGCCTCCTGGACAGACCGACTCCGCAGATTCATGCCAGATCGCGGCGTTCCCGAGGTGGACTCACTGCAATGATTGATCTGCGTCAGTAAGTCTCCATGCCCTGCTGGCCATCGGCAGGGCGCTAGCCATACTTGGAATGCGCGGGATCGAGAAAGCAGGGGCTTTTCCTCGATTGCGCATTTCGATATCCGGGGCGGCTTTACGCTTTCAAGTCGGCTGCGGTGGTTGATGACGTGGCGCCAAGGAAGACAGGGCTGTTCGCAATCCGGACCATTTCCGTTGCCCGGTCGGGCGGCGGAATCTTGGCGTTGTCACCCGTCCAGTTCAGTTCGTATTCCAAAAAATGGGGGGTCATCCATGAATACCGTTCGCGGACGCGATAAGTCAGTAGTGAAGGCGCTTGGCCTTGTTTCGTTGGCCATGCTGGGCTGCACTCAGGCCTTCGCCGATTCAGTGGAGGTCAGCTGTGCCTATTCGTTCGGCGCCTCGATCACCGGCAACGATCTTTATGCGGAGCACAGCATGTCGGTCAGCTGCGCGAACGCGCAGTTCGGCACGCTGACCAGCAGCGCCTATGTCGACGGCACGAAACTCGGTGCCTATGTCGGCATGGACTGGAACACACTGCCGCCGGCGCACGCGCCGGACGAGTACGTCGCCACGGCCAAGGCCTATCTGATCGATACGCTGAGCGTGCCGGGAAAAGGCATGGGAACGATGACCATCGCGCTGCCGGTTCATGGCACCAGCGCCGAGTCG
>JALQWE010000055.1 GCA_023258825.1 Planctomycetaceae bacterium
GTCCTGGCCCTCAACGGCGCCTGGCTGGCTGGCGCCACCAGCGCCGGGGTGGTCATGGCGGCGCTGCCGGCCTGCGTGGCGCTGTTGTCCAGGGCCTTCCTCAAGGAGAACGAATCCCATTCTATCAGAAACCCCCTGACCCGTGTGAAAAATGCCGACCAAAACCCCGCCCCCGAGTGAATCCGCCATCTTTTCCGGAACGGCCCCCCTTTTGAGGATGGCCTTTTTTCGGGGAGGGCGAACTTCCACGTGAGCCGCAAACCCTCCCCCACGAATACCAACTTCCACGTGAGCCGCAAACGCAAACCTCCCCCCACACCGCAGCCCCTTCACCGGGGAACGTCCGGGGAGTGGCCGTTTGCCTCGTGCCCGATGCCGCCTGTCGCCGGTAAAAGCGGCAACTCTGCCTGATTTGACTGCAAAAAACGGATCAAATCCGCTAGGATGGGGAGCGGATCTCGGGTAAGTTGCAGACCGGCAGCAGACAGATCTGTGCCGGTCTAATCAACAGCTTTGACTTATTTCAACTTTCAACAAGTTGGCGGTGTGGCAGTGAACAGTACGCTTTCTGTGGTATCGCTGGTTTCAACTCTGCGTCACTGGGTCGCAGGGTGTCTCCTTTTGCTGGTGGCTTTTCCCGTGCAGGCGGCCGAACTGAAGCTGCTGTTCATGGGTGACAACGGCCATCACAGACCGTCCGAACGTTTTCAGGAACTGGCTCCTGTCCTGGAACAACGCGGCATCGAAATGAAGTACACGGACCGGATGGAAGACCTGACCCCGGAAGTGTTGCGGGATTTCGATGGTCTCGTCCTGTATGCCAATATCGATCGCATTGAAGATGCACAGGCCACCGCCGTGCTCGAATACGTCGCCGCCGGCAAGGCCTTCATTCCTCTGCACTGCGCCACATTCTGCTGGCGCAATCATCCGGAAATCGTCAAGTTGATGGGTGCACAGTTTCAGCGACACGGCGGACAGGTCTTCGGAACTCAGATTGTCACTCCCGATCACCCGATCATGCAGGGATTTGGCGGCTTCACCAGCTGGGACGAAACCTACATTCATCATCTGCACAACGAAGAGAATCGTGAGGTTCTGGAATACCGTGTGGAAGGCGAACAGGCAGAAGGTCGTGACCGTGAGCCGTGGACATGGACACGAACTCACGGAAAGGGCCGCGTCTTCTACACCGCCTGGGGACATGATCAGCGTACTTGGACCAATCCAGGCTTTGCCAGCCTGGTAGAACGCGGTATTCGCTGGGCCTGCAAAACCGATGTCTCCGTGGTCCCGGCGTTCACCGACCGTGATTCCTTCACGCCTCCGAAAATGACGTCCCCCAGAACCGATGTCGCCCCGTTTGAATTCGTGGACGTCGGCCCGAAGATTCCCAACTACACCCCCGGTCGGCAGTGGGGTGTGCAGGGTGCTCCTCGCACGACAATGCAGCAACCACTGACTGTCGAAGAATCCATGAAGCACTATGTCACACCCGTCGACATGGCGCTTCGGCTTTACGCAGACGAACGCAGCTTTCAGGCCAAGCCCATCGCCATGAACTGGGATGAACGCGGACGCCTGTGGATCTGCGAAACTCTTGACTACCCCAATGAACTCGGTCAGAACCGAGACCGAATTCGGATTTGCGAGGACACGAATGGCGACCACGTCGCAGACAAGTTCACCGTCTTCGCTGAAAAGCTGTCCATTCCCACAGCCATCATGATCTATCGTGGCGGAGCCATCGTCCAGAATGCCACGGAAACACTGTACCTGAAAGACACCAACGGTGACGATGTGGCAGACCTGCGCAAGGTGCTGATCACCGGCTTTGGTGCGGGCGACACGCATGGCGGCATCAGCAACTTCCGCTACGGCCTGGACAACTGGATCTGGTCGATGCAGGGCTACAACGACAGCACCCCCAAATACGGTCCTGCTGGCGCAGAAAAGACCGCCGAATCATTCCGCCAGGGGTTCTGGCGATTCCGTCTGTCGCAGACCGATCCCCCTGAGGTCACAGATGTAGAGTTCGTGCGCAGCACAAACAACAACACATGGGGACTGGGGATCAGCGAAGATGGATTGATCTTTGGCTCCACGGCTAACCACAACCCCAGCACCTTCATGCCAATCGCCAACCGCTACTATGAAAAAGTACGAGGCTGGGCACCGACCGATATTGGCACCATCGCTGATACTCACCTGTTCAAAGCCATCACAGAAAATGTGCGACAGGTCGACCAGTTCGGCGGGTACACTGCCGGCGCCGGACATGCACTCTACACGGCCCGCACATTTCCACAGCAGTGGTGGAACAAAACCGCTTTTGTCTGCGAACCCACCGGGCACCTTGTCGGTACATTTCTGCTGCGTCGCGATGGCACCGGCTACAAATCCACCAGCCCCACCAATCTGATTGCCAGCGACGACGAATGGGCCTCCCCGATCATGGCCGAAGTCGGCCCGGACGGCGCTGTCTGGGTTATTGATTGGTACAACTACATCATTCAGCACAATCCAACTCCCCAGGGCTTCACCAACGGCAAAGGCAATGCCTACGAAAGTGATCTCCGGGACAAAAAGCACGGCCGTATTTACCGAGTCGTTCCGGTCGCAGCTCAGGCTGCCAACGCCGCACCGACAGACACTCTGCATCCTTACCAAAGTCTTCATCAGGCCTCGGTGGACGAACTGGTCAGCACCCTGAAGCACCCCTCCATGACCTGGAGACTTCAGGCTCAGCGACTCCTGGTGGAACAGCGTGCCACCGCCGCCATACCGGCCCTCCTCGAACTGGTCCGCGACAACTCCGTCGACGCAGTCGGCCTGAATGTGGGCGCGATTCACGCACTCTGGACACTCCAGGGAATCAATCCTGACGACCCCGCACCCGTGGTCGCAGCGGGCGAAGCCGCTCTGAATCATCCCTCTGCTGCCGTGCGTCGCAATGCGGCCGCGGTACTCAACTCCTGGACAGCCGGCCAGCAGGCCCTGCTGAACGCCGGAGCCCTCGCGAAGGACTCCGATGCGCAGGCCCGCCTGCAGGGACTGCTGTCACTGGCCGATATGGAAGAAGCCGCGAAAGCCGGCGAAATCCTCGCTGCAGCCGTCGTTCGGCCGCAGGTTGACCTGTGGGAAAACGATGCGATCACCTGTGCCGCAGCCGTGCACGCCATCCCGTTTCTCAAGGCACTTGGCCGGGACGAAAGCACAGCCGGCAAAGAACTGCCAGGTCCCGCTCTGCGAACCACTGCACTGGTGACCGAACACATTGCACGCGGACGTCCCTCCGCTGAAAGTCTGCAGCTGCTGCTTAGAGGCCTGAGCGACGCATCACCGCAATTACTGGACACAGTGATTCGTGGTCTTGCCGAAAGCTGGCCACGCGATTACCGACTGCAGGCTGACAAGGCACTGGAACAGGCGCTGACCGCGTTGCTGAATAAGGTTCCCGGATCTGCTCGCGGAAAACTGCTGCAACTGGCAACGCTCTGCGGATCGAAGGCCCTGGATGCCTACGCCAAAGAAATCGTGGATTCACTGCTGGCTGTTGTTGGCAATCCAGAGGCCACCGTCGAAGCCCGTGTGGCCGCAGCGAAAGAAGCCGTCAGCTTCCGTGCAGATGACCCGGCAATCCTTGCCAGTGTCCTCAGCCACATCGCCACAGTTTCTCCGCCGGACCTGTCCAATGGTCTGATCGAAGCCGCTCTGCTCAGCAACTCAGAAACACTGGGCGCCCAGCTGATCGAACGCAGTGGTATGCTGACGCCACAGGCCAAGTCAGCGGCCATCCGCGGTCTTCTGGCGCGGCCTGCGACCACAGCAGCACTGCTGACCGCGGTCGAACAGGGAACGATGGATCTGGGTGACCTGACTCTGGATCAGAAGCAGGCGCTCCGCACCCATCCCGATCGCACGATCCGGGCTTCAGCCGAAAAGCTGATGGCCGCAGGAGGTGGTTTGCCGGACGCTGACCGTGACAAAGTACTCAAGTCGCTGCTGGAAATCTGCGAAGTGGAAGGCGACGTCAAAGCCGGCAAAGCCATGTTCGTCAAGCACTGCTCCAAGTGCCACATGCATGGATCAGAAGGCAAGGCAATCGGCCCGAACCTGACCGGCATGGCCGTTCATCCAAAGCATGAACTGCTGACGCACATCATTGACCCCAGCCGCAGTGTCGAAGGCAACTTCCGCATCTACACTGTGGTTCGCACCGATGGTGTCGTCCTCAACGGTATGCTGTCTGGTGAATCCCGCACCGCGATCACTCTGATCGATACAGAAGGCAAGGAAAATCAGATCGCCCGCGAAGATATCGAAGAACTCGTTCGCTCACGCAAATCGCTGATGCCCGAGGGCTTCGAAAAGCAGATGACGAAGGTTGAGCTGACCAGCCTCCTGGAATTCCTGACCGACAAGGGCAAATTTATCCCGATTTCACTTGATCGTTATGCCACTGCCATCAGCACCAAAGGCCTCTTCAGTAACGATGATGAAGGCCCGGATCGGATGGTCTTTGGGGACTGGACTCCGAAAATCTTCAAGGATGTCCCATTCCTGCTCACCGATCCCCGGGGCAAGACGGTTCCCAATATCATTCTGCTCAATGGCCCCTTCGGACCACTGCCACCGAAGATGCCAAAATCTGTGACTCTGCCACTGAATTCCGACGCAAAAGCTATCCATATGCTCAGCGGTGTCGGTGGCTGGAGCTTCCCTTATGATCAGGAGAAATCTGTCTCTGTGATCGTCCGGCTGCACTACAAGGGTGGCGACACGGAAGACATCAAGCTGCTGAACGGTGTGCACTTCGCTGACTACATTCGGCGAGTGGACGTACCGGGCTCTGAATTCGCCTACATGCTGGGTGGACAGCAGATTCGCCGGCTGACGGTCAATCCCGCCAAAAAGGACGTGATTGAATCCATCGAGCTGGTGAAAGGCCCCGACAACACGGCACCCATCGTGATGGCGGTGACTGTCGAGCGAAACTGAATCCGGCATCTGGTTTTCATGGCCTGCGGAATCTTCACCAGTCATGGGTGAGTCCCTGCCGGGAGTACAGATGAGCCAGATTCAGGAATTGCCGTTACTTCGCCGGGAACTTCTTGAAAGTTCCCGGCGACCTCGTACCTGGATCGTCCGTGTTGTCATCGGTCTGGTGCTGTGTGGTCTGTTCGTAACGGCATGGGGCACCCGGCAACCACCTCTGGACGCATCGGCTGCAGAATTCTTTGGTGCAGGTCCGGAGATCGCGAGGCTGGTGATCCTGTGCAGTTTGCTGGCGATGAGCCTGTTGCTGCCGGCCTTTGCCTGCTCCGCGATCTCCAGTGAACGAGAACGGCGGTCCTTGGAATTGCTGCTGCTGTCTCGGCTGAGTCCCTGGCACCTGATGCTCGAAAAGTTCCTGATGCAGTTGGTACTGCCCTGCACAGTGCTGCTGATCATGGCACCGCTCCTGGGCGCTGCCTACGCCCTTGGCGGCATCCCGGCCAGCGGGTTGATGGGGGCGGGCCTTGCTTTGCTGGTCACAGCCATTCTGATCAACAGCGCGGGGATTCTCTGTTCAGCCCTGTTTGAGTCCACGGCAATTGCCTTCCTGGCCACCTTTGTGGTGTTGTTGCTGCTCGGTGCCGTTCCCGTGATTCTGATCGACATCGGATTAATGCCTCAGTGGGGTGTGCTGCAACAACTGCCGACCTTCGGACAGGGTCCATTCACCACATTTCTTTTGCTGGCACATCAGGGGGTGAGTGGTCAGCACGACCTGCGGTTGCAGCTCTTCGCCTGTGTGCCGCCACTGACACTTTCACTCCTGATGTTTGTCAGCAGTTGCCTGACGGTCATCCGGTGGCCTCACGAAGCCCCGCTGAACGATCGTCGGCAGCGAGCGATCACGGCGTGGTGGCATCGGGCCTGTTCGAATTTCCTGCCGCGTTTTTCCGGGCGCAAGGCGACTGATTCTGCCACCGTCACTCAGGCGGCCGGGACAACAGCATCTCTCAGTCAGCCAGTGAGGAACTCTCTGCCGCACTCTTCAATCGCCACCCGGGAAATTGCCAGGAATGAGCAGACGCACTGGAAAGCGCATCTCGGATACAGTGCGACACTGCTGATTGGTTTGCACTGGGCACGGGGAGAGATGCACCAATTTGAATTCATTCTGTTTGGCGCCACATTTCAGGTTTTCTTTCTCATCCTGTCTCTGCTGCTTGTGCTGGCAGCGGCCAGTAACAGCTTTGCCGCAGAGCGACAGCGGCAGACACTGGACATGCTGCTGGTGCTGCCCATCAGCAATCGACAACTGGTGTCTGAGAAGATGGCTGCCAGTGACCAGATTGCCCGGCGTGTCCTGCTTCCCAATGCTCTTCTGCTGGTGTCACGTTTGCTGATGACACCCCTTGGACAGCAGAGCCTTTCAGAGATCCTGCTGCACCTGCTTTGCACCTCCGGCCATCTGCTGATTCTCCTCAGTCTGACAGCATGGATCACACTGTGGTTTTCCCTGAGGATGAAGACACCAGTCTCGGCACTTCAGGGAAGTCTGACGGTGCTGCTGGGACTGTGCGGTGGCCCATTACTGCTGGTCTCAATCCTGATTGTCATCGGCATGCAGCGATTACCGTGGAGCGTTTCTGGTTGGTATCTGAGTTCCCCGGTACTGATGTTCATGGCCAATGAGGTTCAATGGCTGCAGCGCAGTTATGGTGTGGTTGGATCAACAAAGCTGGTGATTTGCAGTCTGGTTATCTGGGGCCTGCTGGAACGAGTTGTTCGGTGGCAGGTACGTCGGGATCTGAGTCCACTGTTGAACCGCCTGGATGGAACGGAGTGCATCGGGTAAACTGCGGGGAAGAGTGGCAGGCAGGTCCACTGAGATTCACTGGGGTTGGCAAAATGCGGGAGGGGCATCTGTGATCAAGCTCAGTCGCCTTCAGATGTTGTTGGACTTCCCGCTGCTGAAACGGGAACTGACCGAAGCCGCATATCGTCGTCGCACCTACGCCCTGCGTTGTATCATCGCGGGCATCATGCTGCTGGTTCTCATCAGCAACTATCAGGCGATTTCCGCCGGCAATGGAGCCTCACTGCCGATGATCCTGGGCCGTGGCAGCGACCTCGTTCAGGCCCTGCTGTATTTCGCGCTCTGGACCGTTTATCTGCTGCTGCCCGCGATGTCCTGTTCAGCGATATCGTCAGAGCGTGAGAAACAGACGTTGGGTTTGATCCTGATTTCGCGAGTTTCTCCGGTGGGGCTGGTGCTGGAAAAATTTCTGGGGCGACTGCTGCCGATGATGGGCCTATTGTCGCTCACCGCCCCGTTGCTCGGGATCGCCTACGCAATGGGCGGATTTGGTGTGGAAGGGATCCTGACAAGCGTACTGGTTCTGTTTGTCGCCTGTCTGCAGGTGATCAGTGCCGGCATTCTGTGGTCCAGTCTGATGGCAACCTCAATGCAGGCCTTCTGGTGCACCTATCTCACTCTGCTGGCGCTGATTCTGGTTCCGGTGGGTCTTTACTTTCAGGATCTGATGCCGACTAGTGGTCTGCTGTTTGGTCTTGAGGGCGGTGAGACCTGTTTCGTCTTCTACATTTTCATGGCGTATGGCGGGGAAGCATTGCTTGGTCGAGTGGCAATGTCCGGATTTCTGTTCAGTTGCCTGCCGCCGGTTGGCTTAAGTCTGGCGATGATTGCGATCAGCGGACTGGCCGTCAGTCGCTGGCGGATGGAAGCGCCGCTGGGAGCAACCGGCAATGCGAGCCGACTGCATGCCGCAAAGTGGATACTGATGTTTCCCCTGCGAATGCTGAGATCGCTGTTTTCGCGATCGCAACCACGGCAGCCCGAGGTGGACCCGTCCGGCAGTCAGGACCGCAAGCCGAAATCGCTGGCGGGAATGCGTGCCGTGGCATGGCGTGAGATGAATCGGACACCACTCGTTCGACTTCCGGCACAGATTATGGTGGTGTTTCTAGTTGTCGCCGCGTTGCTCTGGCTGGCCCAGCCGGAATACTTCATTCGACCTCCGGGCAATGTGATCATCGTGCATTTCTGTCTGATGCTGATCTCGGCCCTGCTGATGGCATCGATTGGCTCTCGAACGTTCACGTCCGAACGCGAACGGGAGACAATGGACCTGTTGCTGACAACGCCGTTATCCACGGATGAGATACTGCGGGACAAGCTGGCTGCAGCAACCCGAATTCGTACCTTTCTGATGCTGGTGTTTGCCTGGCTGGTCATCGTGCGACTGCTTTCCACAGACAACCAGAACAGCCGTCTGCTTTACACCGCAGGCCCGCTGGTCTACGCCGTCTCTTCACTGCTTTACTGCTATCTGCACATGACTTTCTGCACCTGGATCTCTGTTATGTTCAGTTTGCTCCTGAAGACTCAGATGCGTGCCATGATCGGCTCGCTGCTGGTCATTCTGGGAATCTGCTTCGGAACACTGATGGTGCTGGCAATGCTGATGACGCTGTTTGGTATCCGGGACGATGGAAGCATTCCGAATCCTGCCCTCATCAGTCCATTTTTTGTGTACGTCTCCAATGAAGTGATGGAACTTCCGCGTCTGAGTCGTGACATCTCAGCGACAGGCGTTTTAATCCTGAACCTGCTGGGCTATTCCGGACTTGTCCTCGGACTGCAAACTGTTGTTCGACTGAAAGCCGGAGAATGGCTGCGGCGAAAAGACGACGAGGTTCAGCAAACCGGGCGTCCGTGGCTGATGGATTGGTAGCCATGGGGGGAACTGCTGAGCTGTCAGGATCTACCGACAAAGCCGCGAAAAAACGGGGGCGATTGTCTGCAAAAAGTTCTCGAGTTCGATATGCTGATGCGAGAGTTTGAAGCAGACGCGGCCACCCGGAAGTCGCACGACATTGTTTTCCGAATGGCTTCGCAACGACGCGGCAAAGACGGCCTCTGAAAATCCTGCATATCGACGTATCTCCAGCAGACGGATGTCCTGCTTTTCGATCCTTTCACGGAAGAGTTGCATGCGAAGTCAGCCACGAACCAGTCCGGAAACTGATCGCTGCATGGACCTCATCCAGCAGCTGGGCAGCGTCGTAGTCAGTGATCTCTGCGTTGACGTTGGGTTCCATTCGATCACTTTGACAGGGCGTGCCGGTTCCTTTTATGCAAAGGAACTAGCCACAATGGCCGCAGCAAGAATGTATCCTGATCACCAGATCGAAAATCAATTGCAGGTGGTCGTGCTGCGATAGTTGCATTAGCAACAGAATGCACATCGCAAAGCGCAGCCGCGGGCACACTCGAACCATGTCACGCCCGCTGGCACAACGCATCCTCCTGTGACAGACTACTGTCCAGGGCGGCCATCATGTCGTCGCTGCGGAATCATTCCGACGGTCAGTGCCTTCTGAAACGCCCTCGCTCAGTTCCCCGGATCCCTTACAGGTCATCCGGAACACAGCGCAACCATTCCCCTCAGCAACCCGTATTCACAGGTTCGCACTTATGACTCAGGCTGGTGATTTTGGTGCCACAGGCGACGGCGTAACCGATGACACCGACGCACTGCAGCACGCAATCGACGAAGGTGTTGGCGAATTACGACTGCCGCGCGGAGACTACAGAATCACGCGACCACTGGTCATCAGCCTGTCCACCACCGGACGTACGTCGTTATGCGGCGAAAGTGGTACGGCGAGACTTCTGATGGATGGTCCCGGCCCGGCGATTCTCTTCCGAGGCACTCACGGAGGCACCGCCGATCCTCGCAGTGTTCAGGACCTGGTCTGGCAGCGAGAACGACTGCCGATGCTTCGCGATCTGGAAATCACCGGACTGCATCCGGACGCGGATGGTGTCCGCCTGGAAGGAGTCTTTCAGCCGTCGATTAACGGGGTCCTGTTGCGTCATCTGCGTCATGGCATTCATGTCACCGGACGTGCTCGCAACCTGCTGATCAGCCACTGCCACATCTATCACAACACCGGTATCGGCATTTTTCTGGATGCCGTCAATCTGCATCAGACCATCATCAGCGCGTCCCATATCAGCTACTGCAGGCTGGGCGGTATTCGGATTGAAAAAAGCGAAATCCGGAATCTGCAGATCACCGGAAACGACATCGAATACAACAACAACGGCGGCCATCAGATTCCCGACGCTGATGCAATTCCAACGGCAGAAATCTGGCTGGATGCGCGCGAGGGCAGTATTCGGGAAGGAACCATCAGCAGCAACACCATTCAGGCCACCTACAGTCCGAATGGAGCCAATATCCGCATGATTGGTCAGGCCGATGCGAAAAATGCCAAAGTGGGCATGATCGCCGTGACTGGAAACCTGATTGGCAGCCAGTGGGTCAACGTGCACCTCTCCTCGGTTCAGGGCGTCACATTGTCCGGTAACTGCATTTACTCAGGACACCATCGAAATCTGCTGCTGGAGGATTGCTCGCAGATTACCGTGGGTGACAACAGCCTTGGACACAATGCCGACTACGGTATCGAAAAAGAACTCTGCACCGGTGTGACACTCAAAAACTGTCGCGACAGTATCTTCAGCGGCAATATTCTGCAGGACTGCCAAACGGGGCGGCACCAGTATCCCGAAGCTCCGGAACTTCAGCGGGAAGCCCTTCTGGAAATCATTGACTGCCGAAACATCACCATCAGCCACTGTCAGATTCTGGATTCCGCGCCGGTCGGTATTCGGCTGCACAACTCGGAAGAAATGACGCTGATGGGTTTAAGCATCTGCGATCGGCGATCACCACCGCTTCAGCAACATGCGATTCACTGGACGGGTACGTCTTCCGGAAGCCTGATCACGGCCTGCCGTTTTCGTGGCTGCACTGCGGATCCCGTCACAGGCCCCGTTCAACCGCAGCACTGTCAGATTTCTGAGCCCCTGTGAACGGTGGTTCCGCCGCACAGTCTACGGGACAAGATCTGCAAAAACGGCCGTTTCCCGGGATAAACTTCACGCTCACTGCCAACACGCCTCAGGAAAGACTTGCCGAACAACGGCAGCCTGATATGCTCGCGGCTTTCCGTCCATTCTGCCCCCTTTCCCATGTGCCTCATCCGTCGCTGCCTCTACAGGATTCATCTGCGACATGAGTGCTGCTTTGTCAGGTGAATGATGACCTTTTCCCAGCTTACTCCTCCTCAGCGAATTCTGATGGGGCCAGGCCCCAGTGAGATTCATCCCAGCGTCCTCGCCGCAATGGCCGCACCGACCGTGGGGCACCTCGACCCCTACTTTCTCAAGCTGATGGATGAAGTTCAGTCTATGCTGCGGGACGTCTTCCAGACGACCAACCCGATGACCATGGCCATCAGCGGGACCGGCAGCGCCGGAATGGAAACCTGTGTGGTCAATCTGATCGAACCCGGCGACCGCATGGTTGTCGGCATCAATGGGGTCTTCGGCGGCCGAATGGCAGAAGTGGCGGAACGACTTGGTGCCCAGGTCACTCGCATAGAACGCCCCTTCGGAGAAGTCTTCACCCCCGAAGAAGTCCGTGCCGTTGTCCAGCAGGTGCAACCCAAAGTTGTCGGTATCGTTCAGGCGGAAACCAGTACAGGCGCCTGGCAACCCCTTGATGACATCGCCGCCATCGTGCATGACGCCGGAGCACTGCTGGTTGTTGACTGCGTCACCTCGCTGGCCGGTGTGCCCGTGGAAATCGATCGTCTCGGAATTGACGCGGCCTACAGCGGTTCCCAGAAATGCCTCAGCTGTCCACCGGGGTTATCCCCCGTGACCTTCGGCCCCAGAGCTCTGGAAGCCATGGACAAACGCACCCGACGTGTATCCAGCTGGTACCTCGACATTGGTCTGCTGCGCAATTACTGGGGCAGCAACCGAGCCTATCACCACACAGCGCCCATCAACATGAACTACGCCCTGCATCAGGCTCTGCGATTGGTGCTGCAGGAAGGTCTGCCGGCACGATTTGCACGCCACATGCAGCATCACAGAGCCCTGAAGGCCGGTTTGAATGCCATGGGAATTCGCTACTCCGGTGCAGCCGACAGTTGCCTGCCCATGCTGAACTCAATCCTGATCCCCGAGGGCGCGGATGATGTCGCTGTTCGTTCACAACTGCTGAACGAATTCGGTATCGAAATCGGCGGCGGTCTGGGGCCGATGAAGGGCAAAGTCTGGCGCGTGGGACTGATGGGCGAAACAGCGAAGAAATCCAACGTCCTGCTGTTCCTGGCAGCGCTCGAACAGTGCCTGAATCGTCAGGGGATTCGTCCGGATCCGGGTGCCGGCGTCGCCGCAGCCAATGCCGCATGGCTGGCGTCCTGATTCCCGCCGCCGCTACCTGCTCTCACCGGCACACCAGTTTCAACAGGACAGTGTCGGCACCACAGACACCCGGGCGTGCAGCCCGGTGTCTGTTGCCACCTGCTGCATGTTGAATCACCGTACTGCCGCGCACCAGTCACTCAGCTGCCGCATCTGACAACCACAACTCAACCGCGGCCTGCCGACAGCATCTGCCGTTCCAGATCGACACCCGTCTCCCTGCTCCATGCCTGCAGCAGTCGCCGAAAGATCGGGCCGCCCACCTCCTGACCACAGGCCTGGCCGTCGATCGTGGATACCGGCCACAGACACGACGGCGATGACGACAAAAATACCTCGTCCGCTTCCGACAGCAGGTCCCGAGGAATCCTCCTGCGTTCAAATGGAATCCGTAACTCACCAGCCAGTCGTTCCACAATCACCGAAGACAGGCTTTGCAGGACGTTTGCCGCCGGCGTCAGTATTCGCCCCTGAACAACCACATACACGCAGGACGTACTGGTTTCCGTCAGACAATCGTCATGGTCCAGCAGCAACGCTCGACTGCCGCGTTCCAGACGATCCGCCTGCTGATCCGCCAGCCACCAGTGCAGTCGATTCCGCACTTTCAGTTCCACGGGGAAACAATCGGCCGGAATCTGTCGCACAGCCGGAATCCGCAGACGTACGCCCTGTTCAAAAGCGGGCTTCCACA
>JALQWE010000561.1 GCA_023258825.1 Planctomycetaceae bacterium
CCATCCGTGGTTCCAAAGACAATCGCAGCACCTTGCACGGCTCAGATGGAACTTCGCCCTCCCAGTCCATCCATCCCATCCGTGGTTCCAAAAACAAATCCCCCGAGCCTACTCCTTTTCACCGCTCCAACTGCTGCTGACGCGGTGAATCTCACTGCAGCCGGAAATCTGACCATCGATCTGGCGACTGCCTCCGCTGCCACCGGCTCCGTCACCCTGGTCAGCTCCGCCGAGAACGTCTGGATCCGCAAGCCGACTTCGGGTGACGCCATTACGGCGCCTGCACTGATCAGCGTGTCCGCCCTGAAAACTGTCCGCAGCTACGGGCTACTGACCAGTGCGGAGCGGGTTGAGTACCGTGGCGAGGAACTGATCTTCAACGACAATACACCCAACGGTACTCAGGCCGCCGCGGCAGGCAGCGGACTGCCCGCCGTAATCACCGGCACCGAAATCCTGCTGGAGCAGCGATCCGGTATCAGCATCAATGGCTCAACCTCGATCACCGCGGACAAACTGGAATTGCTTTCCGATCGCAACGTGGCCATGACCAATATCGGTACCGCCACGATTGGAACCCTGAGCATCAAAGCCTTTGGTACCAGCACCGCCACTGCCACCGTCTACGATCCGGCGACATACTCCACCATCACCAAAACGGTAGCCACCGGCGATGTCTTCATCAGTGCTGACACTCTGTCCGTCACGACCATGGATATTCAGGCAAAGCTGGATGTGTCGATCGATCTGACCGCAACGGGATCCACCGACGTGAAGTTCAGCGGCTCTGTGGCTGGCGTGGGAACCGGTTCAAAGGCGCAGTCCGTGCTGATTTCCACCAAACGGCCACTGAACCTGGATCGCATGACAATCGCAGCCACCGGTTCGGTTGTGGTGCAGGCCGTATCCGTTCAGTCGAACACGTCCTCCATCGTCCGCGCTGACAGCCTCGATGTCCAGACCACCGGCAGCATCATCCTCTGGACAGACGTCAACACAGTGCAAGCAGTCTCCAGCGTTTCCGGCAACATCAACCTGCGGGATTCCGGAAGCGTCGTCCTTGAAAATGTTGTGGCCCGGAATGGTGCCATCACCGTTAATGCCGCCGACGATCTGACCGCCACACGCGTGATTACCGAAACCGATGCAGCCGATCGCGATATTCGACTGTCATCCGGTGGAAATGTCTACGTCGACTACGTCGATGCCGGACAACTTGGCGGACAGACACGTCAGTACAGTAAGGTGATTGTCCGTGCCAAAGGCAGCATCTCTGAGCCTGCCGACCACATTGACAACGTGATGCCAACCAACGTCGCACAGCGAGCCGGATTCAGAATCCCGGACATTGTCACCTACCAGATGCTTCTGATGCACGATGGCTACATGGCCACACCAAAACTGATCGCCTCAGATTCGGACGTCGGCACCGGATCTGAGCTGGAAGTGATCTACACCGCCACGGCCAACGCAATTCTGGACGACGATGTTCCCGTCATTCCAACAACCTACACCGGCAACTACGTGTTGGACATTGTGGGGTATTACGACGACATCGATCTGACCGTCACCGGCAACGTCACGATCTCGGCTCTCTCAACCTTCGAAGGTCAGACGGTACGCATCAACTCGACTGGTACCGTTACAATCGCCGTTGACATGACCGTTGGTTCAGGAACTTTGGATCTGAGCGCAGCGACACTGGATTCTTCCGCAAAATTTACCGCCGACAATCTTTCCATCACCGCGACCAGCGTTTCACAGCCACTTCGAGTCGCTGCGGATACTCTGTCCTTTGCCATCAGCGGCGCAGGGCAGGCCCTGACACTCACCGATGATGATTCGATCACCATTCGCAACAGCAGCCTCAATCAGGGCGCTCTGTCCGTCACAGCTCCGGGCGGTGTCTCGATGTCCGGAGATATCCTTGGGGCAGCTTCTGCCACCATCAGCACGAGTGGTGCTATCCAGAACTCAGAAGATCTGAAACTTTCCGTCTCAGGTCTCGCCAATTTCTCCGGCTCGTCCATCAATCTGGGTGGCCGCACCGGTGACGTTCTGAATTTCGGCTCGATCACCTTTACTACGCCCGGCAGCGTGACGATTGTCGAGGATTCATCCACCACTCTGCAGGGCACCAGCACCGCCGACTCTCTGTCCCTCGTATCCTCCGGAACCGTGAGCGGTTCGGCACTCAATCTGACCATCGACAGCTTCGCCCAGATTACCGGCAGCGCAATCTCACTGCAGCCTGCCAGTGGTGAAGTCCTTAGCGTCACCGACAACCTGTCGCTGACCGCCCGCAATGGCGGATCCATTAATGTCGGAGGTGCCGGTTCGGTCAACTTCGGTTCACTGACATTCGCCACAACCGGCGCTGTCACCGTCAGCGAAGATTCGGCCACCGGACTGCAGGGTTCCAGCTCGGCCGGCAGCCTTTCCCTGACATCTGCTGGTGCAGTCGCCACCGCAGCCGGATCAGCCCAGCTGAATGTTTCCGGTGCCGCCACTGTCAGCGCCAGCTCCTTCACCTTCGGTACCAGCTCCGACGACACGCTGTCTGTCGGCGGGCTGATGTCGCTCACAGCCAGCAACGGTGGTAATATCACCATCGCCAGCACCGGCTCCGCGAATTTCGGCTCGCTGGCCGTGGCCACCACCGGGACCGTCAGTGTTTACGAGGATTCTGACACGGCACTGTCCGGAGCCAGCTCCGCCGGAACGCTGAACCTGACCTCCGGCGGTGCGGTGACAGACGTCGGTGCGCAGGTGACTGTGTCCGGAGCCCTGCAGCTGACGGGTGCGTCCATTTCCATCGGAAATCTCGCCTCCACGACCTTGAATGTCGCCGGCGATGCCGTTCTGACCGCCAATAATGGCGGCAATATCACACTCGGAGACGCCGGCAGCGTCAACTTCAATGCCCTGACATTCAGCACCACCGGTGCTGTTGTGATCTACGAAGACTCAGCCACACAGCTGAAGAACTCGTCCTCCGCCGGGTCACTCTCGCTGACCAGCAGCGCTGCACTCACCGACGGAACCGGCACCGCAGCCGCACTGGCCGTCACGGGGAGCGCCAGCTTTACCGGAACCACAGTCAACTTCGGTGACAATGCCTCCGACAGCCT
>JALQWE010000562.1 GCA_023258825.1 Planctomycetaceae bacterium
AGCTGCGGGCACTGCATCCGACAGCGGTGACGCTGCCGCAGTATTTTGAGCGGCATGGGTATCGAACGGAGTCATTGGGGAAAGTCTTCCATGTTGGGCATGGAAACGTGGGGGATCCTGAGTCGTTTTCTGTACCGCATTTCAGTGAGCGAGTGATTGAGTATCTGGATGTGGCCGGCACGGGCGGTCAGTTGACTCGTGAAGAAGCCTTATTCACGAATCAGCGGTTAGGTGAGACGGGTCAGTTACCGCGAGGTGCGGCGTTTGAGTCGCCTGATGCCGCGGACGACGATTACGTCGTGTCGCCAGGGAGACGATTTTTCGATTGCAGGCTGCGCGAGAGCGTCGTCAGGTCTCCGGGGTACCGTTTTTCATTGTGGCGGGTTTTGTTCGTCCGCATTTACCATTCAGTGCTCCGAAGAAGTACTGGGATTTGCATGATCCCCGGCAGCTTCCGGGTCCGGAGCGAGAACAGTTTCCTGAGGGTGCGCCGGAGGTGGCTGTTAAGCGTGGTGGAGAGATTGTGAACTATGCGCCGGTGCCGGTAAGCAGTGTGATCGATGCGGAACTGCAGCGACAATTGATTCATGGTTACTACGCCAGTACCAGCTACGTGGATGCTCAGATTGGACGCGTCCTGGAGGAACTGGAACGGTTGCAGCTGGACAAGAACACGATTGTGGTGATCTGGGGCGACCATGGTTTTCATCTCGGTGATCTGGGGATCTGGACGAAGCACACCAACTATGAGCAGGCGAATCGGATTCCGCTGATGATTGCTGCGCCGGGTGTGACGCGGGCAAACACGGTGACTCGTCAGTTAGCGGAAAGTGTGGACATTTATCCGACGCTGGCAGAGCTGGCGGGGTTGCCGAGACCGGACGTTTCACAGGGGCTGGATGGAAAGAGTCTGGTGCCGGTACTGCGGGATCCGGAGCAGCGTGTGCGGGATCATGCGTATCATGTTTTTCCGAAATCGGTGCTGGGGCGTGCGATTCGCACGGAGCGTTATCGCCTGGTGGAATGGAAGCGTGTGGGGGAACCGGAATCGGCAGCGGTGTATGAGTTGTATGACTATGCAACGAGTTCGGTGGAAACGCGGAATCTGGCGTCAGAACAACCGGAGCTGGTCGAACAGCTGAGGCAGCGACTGCGTGCGTATCCTGTACTCCGGCGCCCGTGACCTGCCTGGCCACGCCAGGGCGGCTGTCGAAGATGTCTCAGGCCTGGTGAGAATGTCACCGCGTGGGCGTGAGTGAGTTCCGGACAGGAATCAGTCGAGCGGGAGTGCGCAGGCCTGCAGCAGCGTTCGCTGGACGGCCAGATCATGAGAGGGAGGGAAGTCAGAAGTTTTTTCGCCACGGAGGATGCGAGCCATGTCAGCGGCGTCGTCCACATAGCGGGTGTAGCGTGGGAGTGAGACGTCCTGTGTTCCGGCCACGAAAGACTCGCGGGGCCTATCGAGCGTGATTCTGGCGGCGGGCTGATCAAGTGGCTGGAGATGGAAGGTACCGGCGGTGCCACAGACTGTGAGGTGCCGCCGGGTTCCGCCTTCGACTTCCTGCGCGGTGGCTCTGACGGTCGCGATCGCTTTGGGGTATTGCAGTACGGCGAGCATATTGTCGCTGAGGGAGTCTTCGAGGGGAGCGGAATGTCGCTGGAATGCGGTGACGGCTGCTGGTTCTCCCAGAATACTGACGACAAGATCAAGGACGTGGCAGCCAAGTTCAAACATGATGCCACCGGGGTACTGAGCGAGTTCGAGTCGATCAGCCGGGGGGACGACTTTGCTGATGACGGTCTGGACATCGAAGATGGTTCCCAGCCAGCCTTGCTTCAGAATGTGGCGAAGCAGTGTGATCCCCGGGTTATAGCGATACATGTAGCCCATTTGCAGGAGCAGATTTTTCTCTGCGGCGGCGGCGAGGATTGCGGAGAACTGAGGGAGCGATTCGCCGGCGGGTTTGTCGAGGTGCACATGTTTGCCTGCGGCGATGCAGGCTTCAGCGGCATTGAGGCTGTCGCGGACTCGGGTTTCGACGAGGACGGCATCGAGCCCGGGAGAATTGAGGAGTTGTTCCTGCGACAGGGAGGGCAAATCCCGGAAAGCGGGAAGTGTCCGGGCGCGTTCGAGCAATTGGGGATCGGATTCGACGAAGCCGACGACTTCATAATCCGGTGAGCTTCGATAGACGGACAGTTTGGTGGCGTGAGCATGCCCGACGCCGATCTGTCCGATGCGAATTTTGCCGGGTGTGGGGGCCGCGGCGTGGATGGTGGCGGACAATGGGCCGAGACTTGCGAGGGTGGAGGCCAGGAAGGAACGGCGCGGCAGAGGCCCAGTGGTCACGGGGATGCTCCGGAAAAGTGGGTTGGGGTTTCAGGGCCCGGTTTGACATGACCAGAGACGGGGTGGCCGCTGGGATAGCGAAACGGAGGCCATCCGGAAAATCGGAGTGGTTTTTGCTTGATTTCAGAGACGTGTCAGTCTGTTGAATTCGGGAGGTAAAATCCAGAGCGCACGTTTCGGCGGAGCGAAACGCGACTATTCGAGGGATTTACGTTGCGCCATCAAAGGTTGCCGCGGGGCGTTTTTTGGGGCGGCGTAAGTGATTTCGGTGCGGGTTGAAAGGGGGACCGCTATTTGCCGGACTTTCGACGTTTGGGGCCAGCTGAGGACGGTGGGTTTGGTGGATCTTCGAGCAGTGCTGGCAGTGGCAGGTAGTCGACGTCGAGGATCATTTTTTCTGTGAGGGCTTCGCGCAATTCTTTTTCGACAGGAGCGAGTTCGGCCTGACCGCTGAGGTTGTTGAGTTCTGAGGGATCGGTCTGGAGGTCATACAATTCATAGACGGGTCGGGGAGTTCGGAAGTAGGTATTCTGCAACTCGTTCGAGAGTTGGCTGGCGAGGCTGGCGGTCTGCATGGCCTTCCAGCCCGGATCGGCTGCGGAGTCCACGGGGGAGTAGGGGACCCAGGGAGTGCAGTTGTAGATCAGCTTGTAGCGATCACTGCGAACGGCGCGTCCGAGATCGAAGCCGGCACTGGTGATATCGACCCGCACGGGAGCTCGGGAGCCGTGTGACCCGCGTTCCACGAATACGAATCT
>JALQWE010000563.1:0-264 GCA_023258825.1 Planctomycetaceae bacterium
AGGCCAACTTTCGGGGGAACAGACGGCCGTGCTGACAGAATGGATTCGCAATGGTTTGAAGTGGCCGGAGGGAATGACTCTGAAGCCAGTTCACCCGAACCGTGAACCACCGCAGGTGAACGATGAAACTCGGCGGCACTGGTCCTTTCAACCAGTCAGAAAGCCGAACCCAACGGCATCTTCTGGCAACCCGTCGAAGAATCAAATTGACGTGCTGATTCAGAGCAAGCTGCAGGCAGCGGGCTTGACGTCCAACCCACAGGC
>JALQWE010000563.1:274-3096 GCA_023258825.1 Planctomycetaceae bacterium
AGTTACGTGCTGCTGGGTTTACCACCTGACCCCGAGCTTGTGGCTTTGTATGCCGCAGATCCGTCGCCAGCCACGTGGTCGTTGGTCGTTGAGCAACTTCTGGCGTCACCGCATTATGGTGAGCACTGGGCACGTCACTGGCTGGATCTCGTGCGCTACGCAGAAACGAACAGTTACGAGCGGGATGGGGCCAAGCCATTCGTCTGGCGTTATCGCGACTACGTCATCAAAGCCCTCAACTCCGATCTGCCATACGACCGGTTTCTGACGGAGCAACTGGCGGGAGACGAGCTGCCGGATCGTACTCCGGAATCGATCATTGCCACAGGATACTACCGACTGGGACGCTGGGACGATGAACCAGCAGATCCCGAACTCGCCCTCTTTGACGACCTTGATGACATCATTGCCACGACCGGCCAGACAATGCTGGGTCTATCGATCAACTGTGCACGCTGTCACGACCATAAGATCGATCCTCTGCCACAGTCGGACTACTATCGGCTGCTGGCGTTTTTTCGAGGAATCCGGCGTTATGGCGTGCGTTCTGAAGACAGCGTTCGCGACGCATCGGTCACCGAACTTGACCTACCGGAAGATCGAAAGACATACGCGGTCGCCGTGCAAACGTATCAGCGGGATCTGCGGGAGATTGCCGAACAACTGCAGAAAACAGAAGACCGGGTTCGAGCCAGTTTTTCAGGTGTCGAGATCGATGACTTTCAGTATGAAGTGAATCGGGTCGCCATCGTACAAAAGCGAAAAGGGACACTTCTGACACCTCAGGAAGCCGATCAGTACAAGCGGCTCACGGAGCGACTGCAGAAGCTGAAAAACAATCCACCTGGTACTAAAGCGCAAGCTCTTTGCGTCAAGGAAGATCTCCGTAATCTGCAGCCTACCTGGGTACTGCTGCGCGGAAATCCTCAATCGCGGGGTGCAGAGGTGCAGCCAGGATTTCCTGAAGTGTTGTCACCTCCACAGCCGCAGTTGCTTCCCTCTGAGAATCCTGAAACCAGTGGGCGACGTCTGGCACTTGCACGCTGGATCACGGACCCGGCAAATCCCCTGACCGCACGAGTGATGGTCAATCGGATCTGGCAGTATCATTTTGGTCGCGGCATCGTGCGAAGTTCCAGCGACTTTGGCCTTCAGGGAACGCCACCAACTCATCCGGAACTCCTTGACTGGCTGGCCGCAGAGTTCGTCGAGCGAGGCTGGTCCCTGAAAGCGATGCATCGCCTGATCATGAATTCATCGACATGGCAGATGAGTTCACGTGGCAATGAGAAATCGCTTGCCGTTGACCCAGGGAATGATCTGTTCTGGCGAGTTGACATGCGACGTCTGACCGCAGAGGAACTCCGGGATTCCATCCTGCACGTAAACGGATCACTGAACCTTGGAACGATGTATGGCCCATCGGTGTTCACGCAGATTCCTGACGAAGTCAAAGCTGGACAGTCGAGGCCGGGTGCTGGCTGGGGGACGTCAACGCCCGAAGATCGCAGACGTCGCAGTCTCTATATTCACGTTAAGCGGTCACTGCGGGATCCATTACTGGAGAGCTTCGATGCTGCCGATACGGATCAGACCTGCCCGGTTCGATTTTCAACCACTCAGCCCACTCAGGCCCTCGGACTTCTGAACAGCGACTTCAGCCTTGAGCAGGCCCGTGTGTTCGCTCAGCGACTGATGGCTGAGTTTCCGCAGTCGCAGGATGATCGGGTCAGGCTGGCCCTGAACCTTGTCCTGCAACGGGCCCCTACCGCCGAAGAAGTGCATCGAGGCGTAAACCTGATCTCGCAGTTTCAGAAGCGGGACGGTCTTGGCCCGGATGAGGCACTAAGCACATTCTGCCTGATGACCCTTAATCTGAACGAGTTCCTGTATATTGACTGACCGCAGATTGAAATCGACTGTTTGCGGTCTGCCGGGTGGATTGTCGGGAAGTCGTCCGTTTTGGTGTGCACTGCCGTCGGAACAACCGTCAGAGCAAGCCGCGGAGTCTTCGATGTTCCCCGAAAATCGAGGCTGTGGCCGTGCCATTCCAGCCGTTTCGGCATACAACATGCGGCCTCACCAAAATCGGCTTCCGAGGGGCGATATTTCTGCAGTGTGTTGAAAAAGAGGGCTGGTATCCTGACCATGCGATTCTCATTTCCACAGGCGATGGTTCTGAAGACTGGTGACGTTTTTCATGAGTGAGCAGGACATACGGTCAGCGGAATTGGTCCGACTGGAACAGGAAGAAGCCCGCGTTGAAGGTGCCAACTGGAAACGCTGGGGGCCTTATCTTTCTGATCGGCAGTGGGGCACAGTGCGTGAGGACTATTCTCCGGACGGCACTCCTTGGACATGGTTTCCCCATGATGATGCGCGCGGGCGAGCCTACCGCTGGGGAGAAGACGGGCTGCTCGGCTTCTGCGATCGGCAGTGTCGCCTGTGTTTTGCCGTTGCTCTCTGGAATGGTCGTGATCCGATCCTGAAAGAGCGGCTCTTCGGAGTGAACGGACACGAGGGCAATCACGGTGAAGACGTCAAGGAAGAGTACTATCATCTTGATTCCACACCGACTCATTCCTATCTGAAGGGGCTCTACAAGTACCCACAGATGGAGTATCCCTATTCCAGACTGGTTCAGGAGAATCAGCACCGCAGTCGCAGTCTGCCTGAGCTGGAACTGGTCGACACCGGAATCTTTGAACGCAATCGTTACTTCGACGTATTTGTCGAATACGCCAAAGAATCTCCCGATGACATTCTGATTCGTATTCGCGTTGTTAATCATGGCCCGACACTGGCTTCCCTGCAGGTCCTGC
>JALQWE010000564.1 GCA_023258825.1 Planctomycetaceae bacterium
GCACCGCTCGCCTTTAGACAGACGACTCGCGGCGATCAAACAAAACAAGCCCCGGCCCCCCATATTCCCGCCGCTTCACCATCCCACTCGCTCCACCCTCCTCTCTCACAACGGCCACTCTCTCAGCCACAGGAATTCCGCCTCCCAGCCCCGGGAAATCGGTGCCCCCGAAATCGTCCCAACCGATCAGCGAACTCCGCACAATCGTCAATTTCGGAAAATTCCCTACGGATCACGGCTGTGGTTTTTCCGAAACAGTCCTGTTGCAGAAATTCCCCAAACTCGCAGAACGGTATGAACCAGGCTTTCAAGGCCGTGTCCGGGCTGAAGTCACAGCGGTGGTCCACAGGTCGTCTTCCGACCCGAGTGTCCTTGTCGCCGGTCTTCAGTCCTCCAACGACACTCCCAGCGTCTCAATCCATCCGTTCTGACCAGAAGCCATAGAGGGCTCCCCGATGAAGTATTCCGTTTCCGATGTCATGCGCGTTCGACATTCCCTCGTCGTCGCCGAATCCGCCACCGTCCGCGAAGTCGCCGAACGCCTGATCGTCAGCGACTGCGATCTGCTGTTCGCAACCGATGCGTCCGGACGACTCTCCGGTGTCCTTTCAGAAAGCAGCGTCGTGCGCGCCCTGATCAGCCCCGCACTGGCGTCACAGGAAATCAGCACTCTGATCACTCGTCACGTCGAATCCCTCACCCCATCCGCGCCGCTCTCCGCCGCAGTGCCGCTCTTTCGCGCCTCCGGTTGCACGGCCATTCCCGTCGTCAATGATCAGCGTCAGATTGTCGGACTCCTGATGCGACGCGATGTGATGCTGCGGCTGCTGCATCTGCGAGTCGATGCAGCGACGCCCACCGGTCTCACTGAAACGCCCCCGGCCACAAAAGCGCGCCCCAATCACGGCATCGTCTTTTCTCATGACACCGGCGCCACCGCGGGCTACTACCGACCCATGGCCGCTCCGGCCACCATCCCTGCTGCCCAGAAGTCCGGCACGCCGGGTGGCTCCACCACTCGACCGCACTTCTTCCGCAGTGAAGACGCTCGACGGATCCTCTGGGCTTCCGAAGATCGCTTGTGATCAGCTCCCGCCGGCCTCGGTTCAGAAATTCCGCTGTTTCAATCGGGCGCAAGGATGAATCTTCGGGTAAATCAGCGGGATTTCGTTAAGATTGCGCCACGCCCCGTCACGAACTCGCTCTGGCTCCGCATCCGGTGATTCCCGATGAAACGTCTGCTGTTTCTGATTCTCGGCCTGTCAGTCTCCTTCGGCTGCCTCGCCTACGCCATGCGCAATACCAGCCTGCAGCAGCTTCGCGTGGCCTTCGCTAACGCCGATTATTCCACTCTGCCTCTGATCCTTGGCACCATCTTTGGTTTCTACTGGCTGAAAGCCATTCGCTGGAAATGGCTGCTCAATCCCGTGGCGGCACTGCCCACAAAGGATCTGTTTCCCCCCGTCATGATCGGGTTCGCAGCCAATAACATCCTGCCAGCCCATCTCGGTGAATTTGTACGCGTGTTCGTGGCCAATCGCAAATTCCGGATCCCGGCCAGCACTGTGCTCTCCACCATCGTGCTCGAACGGATTCTCGACGTGCTCGCAATCCTTGCACTCTTCGGGATCGGTCTGTTCTACGCTCCCGAAATGCCAGCCGGCTACCGTCAGGCCGCACTGGTGTTCGGCGGTGCCGCTGCGGCCATCGTCGTTATGGTGGTGCTCTATCTGATCTGGACCGATCTGTTCATTCAGATCACCGCCTGGTGCTTCGCCCGCATCCCGTTCCTGCCACATCGCCTGACAGAAAAAGTCCTGCAGATGCTGCAACAGGGTGCTGAAGGGCTGCATGCCCTGAAAAATGGTCGCACCGTGGTCGCGCTCACCGTCAATTCGCTCGCTCAGTGGACACTCAATGGACTCGGTGCCTGCCTCTGCCTCAGAGCCTTCCACATCGATGTCGATCTCTCCACCGGTCTCATCCTCACCGGCATCACGGCGTTTGGAGTAATGATCCCGGCTGCCCCCGGTTACTTCGGCGTGATCCAGATCTGCTTCGAAACGGCCATGAAGGCCCAGGCCATTCAGCCGGATCCGGAACAGGTTCTCGGCGCTTCACTCTACAGCCAGATCAGCAGTTTCATCCCCGTCACCGCACTTGGCATGTACTACCTGCAGCAGGCTCAGCTCCGGCTCAGTGACGTCAGCCGAGTCGCCGATGCAACTCAGGAACTGGCAGACAAATCGTCGCCGGATACCATCATTCTTCCTGCCTCTGAGGCCGACTGATCCTCCTGCTCCGGAGTCTTCCTGTGATACGCCGGGTCCCGTTCACCTGCTCTCGCCGGCCCAACACCCGGCCCAACACAACCGGCCATCAGCAATCCACCGGACTTTCGCTGATACGCCCCGCTCTGTGGCTGCTGCTGATCGCCTGTCCATGGGCTCCGCTTTACGCCCAGAATGGTGGTCAAGGCGGAAACTTCCCCGGCGGAATCCTCGTGCATCCCAACGGTTTCCTCGACCAGTCCCTCAATACTCAACCAATCACTACCTCCCAGCGCAAACAGCTCAAACAGGCAGCAGCAAAACTGCTTCCGGAAGACCTCAATACGCCTTCCTCGCTCCGCTGTCTGTCCCTCAGACAACTGGAACAGGCACTCGCTGCTGCCGGGACGACTGATCACTCCGCGCTGCCACCCGAACTGCAGTTTCCCGGTGGCCTGACACGCATCGATTTCGTCATGCTGACCGACACAGGCGATGATCTGCTGATTGCAGGTCCCGCCGAAGGCTTCGCTCCCATTCGCGGTGGACGAATGGTGGGCACAACCTCCGGTCGCCCGGTCCTCTGCCTGCAGGACCTGCTGATCGCTCTTCAGGACACCGATATTCTGCAACGCGCCGGCTGCTCCATCGATCCCGATCCCGAACGTCTGGCCACCTCGCAGGCATGGCTCGCCAGAAACTCGTCCCCGGCAACACTGCCCGTGGCCACCGCACGGCTCGAACAAATGATCCGACTTCTCGGAAACTGGCACATCACAACCTTCGGCGTTCCCAAAGACAGTCGCATGGCGCTGGCCATGATCG
>JALQWE010000565.1 GCA_023258825.1 Planctomycetaceae bacterium
GGAATCCTGTTCGATGTCGCGGGAACGTTTGAGTTGCTTCTGAGTGATTGTTGATGAACAGAGAGTCCACTCCATTCCATTCGGGCTGCAGAGTTCAACAGTTCTATCTGACGGAGTCTGAGCCAGAGATCGTATTCCGGCGAAGGTGTGTGGGTGCGCAGGAATTCTGTAAGCTGAGTTGCCGTCTGGCTGATTTTTTCGATTCGCTGAGAGCGATCGAGTTGCCATGCATGGTCCTGATCGCAGTCTGTGGCCAGAATTTCCCAGTGCGTCTTCTGGTCCTGATTTGAAGTGAGTTGCTGTTGAGTCCGGCAGTATTGCTCAGCAAGCTCGTGGAAACCACGCTGTCGTAACTGGATAACAAATTCCTCCTGACCATCACGCATTCGGTCATCCGGTACGTGTGCTACCGGGACCCCGCTGGTTATGGCGGCCCTGAACAGCATCAGAATCAGGAACATGACAGTCATGCAGACAGTGTAGTGTATTTTCAACGATTGATAAAAGTTTTGTGAGTGGGCCATGGCCCGAGAGGCAATGTGAGGTAACGGTGTCGGAGCCTGGTCAGGTGCGGGCAGATGAATCTCGAGGCGGCAGTGTGCATGCCCTGTCTGTCGTCTCGGCTGGGATTGGTTTCGGGGTGTTTTCGTGTATTGTGTTCAGACGTGAGGGGCGGTCTGTTGCGAGGAATGCTGCGGAATTTGGGAAAGAAGCACAGTTTCTCAGGTGTTTTTCTTTGGCGGAAACCGTCGGAACCGGATACTGATTCCCAAATCCTGTTAGGTCCCCGGATCGGGTGCGTCTGATTCCCGGAGGGCTGAAAAGGTCGGAGGCTGTCGGTGACGGAGGTCGGCTTTTTCAGGAAGTCGGAAGATTTGAATGACCGATTCTGGCCCGAAACACTCGGGAAAACCCATTCAGAGTTCGCAGGTTGAGGAATTCTATCGGGAACATTCCCGGGAATTGTGGGCTCTGTTCTACTCGATGTGCAACGATCCTGAGCGTGCCTATGACGCTGTTCAGGAGGCGTTTGTGCGACTGTACGACTACCGTGGAGAGCCTGTTCGGGATCTGCGGTCGTGGTTACTGCGGGTGGGGCAGAACTGGTTGCGGGATGTCGCTCGAAAGAAGAGCAATTCCTGTCACCTTTTGCCCGGGCTTGATGATCAGATGGGACAGGGGCAGTCGCCCGAAGATCGTCTGGCTCTTGCCGAACGGCAGACTCAGATTCGGCAGGCCCTCCAGGAACTGAATGAGGATGATCGCAGGGTGCTGGTGATGAAGTATTCAATGGATTGGTCTGCTGCGCAAATTGCCACTGTGATGGACTGCAGTGCCGCGGCGATTGATATGAGGTTATCCAGGGCTCGCCGTCGCCTTGCAGAGGTTTTGGCGGAACGAGGGTTTCAGAATGACTGAGCGCACAAAACAGAGTGACCCCCAAACGACGCTGTTTTCTGATTCGGATATGGATGAGATGCTGAGGGCGTTTTTTCGCATGGAGATGCCCCGGACATTTCAGCCACCTGCTCAGCGACAGTCGGGCATGCTCGACTCTTCCGAGCAGACGCTGTTGACGATTCCGAGACCGGGTCGCAGTGAATCGAGTGCGGGGCGTAGTGATCGTCGGGGCTGGGTAATGGCTATGACTCTGGCTGTCCTGGCCTTTAGTGTCGTGCTGCTGGTCTCTGGTCAACCAAACACCACAACACCAGTGGCTGGTAAGGTGAAATCGCAGCGAAGCACGCCCTCAGACGCCGGATCGCTGATGCTGGTGTCTCCGAATGGCGAGTCTGCTCAGACCGAGCGGCCTGTCAGTGAGGATGGGCTTTTGCTGAAGGAAACGGAACAGATTGAATTGAGTCCGCAGCCGAACGACTGACCTGTCAGCTGAGGCCGAAGAACCGCGGCGATAGGTTTCCCCCGTACCGCCTGACTGGATTAGCAGAGATGATTCCGATGGTTGCTGAGCTATCGGAGCCGAGGCCTGGCAATGAACTCGCCATGCATCTGCAGAAATGACTCAATCAGCTTTCCGGGACTGGCTGGCTGATGCAGGTGCAATGACAATAAGTCACCTGATACTGTCAGTGTGGCACTGATCCCCTTGATCTGCAGAGTACACCAGGTGGCTTTGCGATCGTAATCCAGCACCACCCCCGTGACCTGCCGCTCTTCAATCTGGTCGATCAGTTCCGCTGGGTCGACGGGCTGAGCTGGCAGCAGTTCCACGGTGTCAAAAAAACCATGGAATGCCTGAGTGACTTCGGGCGTGGAAAGCTTAGGTGGATCTCGGAAGTCGGACAATTGCCATCGCCATTCGACTTCTGTGGTGTCGTCGCTGGCGAGGGTTGCGGAAACACGATACTCAAACCACGGCGTGTTGATTGCCGCCACTCCCGATTCAGGATCTGAAACAATCAGCTCGGTGCGTCTGCATTGCAGCTGCCGGCGGAAATCTGCGAATCGTTGTTCAAGATCTTCTGAAAGGTCATCTGCCGCAATACGTGCCACAAATGCAGCCGTGTGGTCGTTATACTCTGCTGGTAACTGATGCGACTTGCGAAAGCCCTTCAGCTCACGTACGCGCGAGCGTCGTGTTCTGACGAGTGTTAGACCGGAAAGCAGGGTATCGTGAGGGGTAGCCATGGCTGGCAGTATAGAAAAGAATGGATTATTTTTCGAACAACGCGTCGACTGCCGGGTCGGATCATACCCGTGTCCATTCGAAAATGAATGTGTGGTAATCTGCGGACCGGCAGCATGATTGAAATACCCCACCCGGCTTCACGGTCGCTGATTTTTTGTCCGCTCCGGCAGTGTCGTGTTCCGCTGCATGATGGGGTTGTGTGAGGATTCGTCATTTATGAACAGCTGGTCGGCTGAGCAGATCAAAGTGGCCACAGGAGTTCTCAGACATGCTGATCCGATCATGGCTGAGATCATTGATCAGGTGGGAGACTTTCGACTGGAAGTGCGAAAACGCGGTTTTCCAGTCATCGTGCAGGCCATCATTTCCCAGCAGATTTCCACGGCAGCGGCGAAGACAATTTTCCGCCGGCTGCAGATGTTGTCCCCCGGA
>JALQWE010000566.1 GCA_023258825.1 Planctomycetaceae bacterium
GGTTCCGTTGCTAAACGTTGAGGTGCCGTTCAGCGGGTACCCCGTCGTCCCCGGCTGCTGCGGCACCACCAGAGTCCCGGGTTGACCGTACATTGCAGGAGCCCCGTACATGCCTCGGTTCTGATACGGACCGTACATGGACGGATAACACCCGCAAAGTCCGAGTGACAGCGCTGTCGCTGTGGTAAGTGAGCAGAACCTGAACATCCTGTCGGTTTCCTGCAATCAAACGTAAGAAATGACCCAGCCTGAACAGAAAGCACTCAGAGCCACTGTCGCAGCCCCTCGAGGTTTCTCTCATCCACGGATCCGCCACTGACAGGGCCCCGGCCACGCCGGCATTTCCTGCGACTTATCACCACCCTGCAGCAGATTCTGCCGGAGATTTACTGAATCCCCCAAATTGTGTCCATACCAATCCGAAATCGCCACTCGACTCCCCACCCAGACCACCCAGAGCACTCAAAATATGACGCTGCGTCGATGCATACGGTGCCTCGCTGAGACGCGGGCAATTGGTCATCACCCCCGCGACGTCCGCCGAACAACCGACGACCTCGCAAGTGACAGAATCCTGTACTGACTCAGCGAATTCCTCAGTCGAGGCTGACACTGCATTCCATCAATATTGTTTCAGCAGGCTGAATCACACGCTCTTCTGGTTCGGGCAACGCGCAAGTTGTTTGAACTTTGCAGGTGTCAGGAGCTTCCGATTTGTGGTTCTGTGCGTCGCCGTTTAGAGTGCCAACGGCGATGAGGCCCTGCGGCTGAGTCGTTGACTCCCCAGGCCCTGAGATTCTTAATTCTTCCTGTAAGTTCACTCGTCATGCAGATTTTTCACACCGCCGACTGGCATCTTGGCCAGTTGTTCCACGGGTATGATCGCGACTTCGAACATGCTCAGTTCCTCGACTGGCTCCTCGAACAACTCCGTCAACATCAGCCCGATGCCCTGCTCATCTCCGGTGACATCTTCGATACCATTAACCCACCCGCCACCGCGCAGAAGCGCTTTTACGCGTTCCTCGCCAGCGTACAGATCGCACTCCCCACGCTGCAGATCGTGATTACGGCCGGGAATCATGATGCCGGAGCTCGGCTCGAAGCCCCCGCCAGCCTGCTGCAGTCGCTCAGAATTCACGTCGTGGGAACCGTCCGCAGAAATGATGATGGTCAAATCGACCTCGATCGCCTGATCGTGCCTCTGCACGGCCCCGATCAATCCCTCGCGGCGCTCATCCTGGCGGTCCCGTTTCTGCGTCCTGCCGATGTCCCGGTTCTTCCAGACGCTGCTGACCCCTACCTCGACGGGATCCAGGAACTGTATCGACAGGTCACCGAACACGCTCTGACCCTGCGCCATCAGCACTCGTCCACGGTCCCCCTGATCGCACTGGGGCACTGTCACCTGACCGGTGGGGAAGAATCTCGCGACTCCGAACGCCGTATTGTCATCGGCAACGCCGAAGCCGTCAGCCTCAGCACCTTTCCGGATTCACTCGCCTACGTGGCTCTCGGTCACCTGCACAAGGCACAGCAGTTCCAGCAGGGAAGAATTCGCTACAGCGGCAGTCCCATCCCACTGTCCTTCTCTGAACGCCATTACCAGCATCAGGTCCTGCAACTCTTCTTCAACGACGGACAACTGCAAGCGACACAACAACTGCTCGTGCCGGAATCCGTGCCGCTGCTGTCTGTCCCTCGCCGCAACGCAGCTCCCATCGATGAACTGATCGAAGAACTGAATCAACTTCCCATCGACCCGGAACTTCCACCAGAACGATTTCCGTTCCTCGAAGTTGTCGTCCTGGAAACCGGGCCGGATCCAACACGCACCAAACGGATTCAGGATGCCGTCCGCAATAAGCAGGTCCGCCTGACGGCCATTCGCCGCCAGCAACAGCACACCACCACGCTCGACTCCGATCCGGAAACCAGCACAGAACCGGCCACAGCACTGCAATCCATCAACCCGGACAGCGTGTTCCGCGATTACTGGAAGCAAAAGTATCAGACAGAACCCGATGCAGACGTCCTGCAGGCCCTTCAGAAAATCCTGCTGCAGGAAGGAGTCCTCTGATGAAAATCCTCCGCATTACTGTCGAAAATCTGGCGTCGCTGGAAGGCCAGCACACTGTCGATTTCACCCGCGACCCTCTGCGTTCCACGGGACTCTATTCCATCATCGGGCCCACCGGTGCCGGCAAGAGTACGCTCCTCGATGCGCTGTGCCTGTCACTCTACGAGGATACGCCTCGACTGAGTGCGATCCGCACAAAAACAGAAAAACTGTCCGAAGGGGAAACACAAAAAGATCCACGGACCCTGCTGCGCCGCGGCGCAGCCTCAGGCTTCGCAGAAACCGCTTTTGTCGGTGTGGATGGCAAAACATACACCGCCCGCTGGCAAGTGCGTCGCGCGCGCAACAAAGCCGACGGCGCCCTGCAGAAATCCGAAATGGCCCTCTACTCCGAAAACGTCACTCCCGGTGCCGAAAGCGTCGTCGTTGAAGGTGGCAAAAAAACGGATGTCCTGAACGCGATCGAGCTGCGGATTGGATTAACGTTTTCGCAATTCACCCGCGCAGTCATGCTGGCGCAAAATGATTTCGCCGCATTCCTGAAAACGGATGACAAAGAACGCGCTGCAATCCTTGAAGCCCTGACTGGTACCGAAGCCTTCACCAGAATTTCCAGGGCCGTCTTCAAGCGCTGCTCTGAAGAAGAGGAAAAACTCAAAGCGATTGAGTCTCAGATGCAGGGCTATACACCCCTGTCCGTCGAAGCACGAGCAGACGCGGAAAAACAACGCGACGAAGCGAAACAGTCGCTGGACCAAAGTCAGCAGCAACTTACCCGTCTCAAAGCCACACTGGAGTGGTTCACCGGACTTGCCAAACTGGATCGTGAACTGTCCGAAGCCCGGGTTCAATACAACAGGGCCGTACAGCTTGACAACGACGCCGCTCCGCGCAAAACCCACCTGCGGTTAAGTCAACGCGTCCTGCAGGAAGCACAGCCACTGCGAATCCCGCATCTGCAGGCCAACACCGCTTTCACGTCCGCGGA
>JALQWE010000567.1 GCA_023258825.1 Planctomycetaceae bacterium
GCAGCATGTGGCCGGGAATGTGGCAAAGCGACTGGATGTATTGAGAAACACGGTGCGGGTGACGGCGGAGGCGTTGAGTCGGAAGTCGCTGTCAGGTAGCCATGTGTCCGGGACATGGCCAAAGAACGCAGTTCCTGACTGGCTGAAGCAGTCGCTCTGTCGTCTGGAAAAGACGCCCGTGGATCCGGTTGTGGAAGCACCTTTTCACGGAGCGTTTCTGCTGGATGACAAAGGGTGGCTGGTGTTTCACAGTGAGGAGGGAAATCCGGTCAAGAACAAGCCCTACGACTTTCGGAACTACTTTCAGGTGGTGAGTGCGATGAGCACTGGTGGCGGCGAGGCGAGCGATGATGGTGAACAGAGTCGAGTGTCGGATGCCAGGGGTAGCTGGGTATCAAAGGTGGGTGTGACGGGGAGCAGCGATGCTGGGCGGAGCGTGTATGTTTCGCACGCGTATCATTCGGATCTGGACAACACGGACAAAGTTGCGCTGGCGACCAAGGTTCGATTTGAGGGAAGTCCGCGGGAGTATGTGCTGGCGGCGACACTGAGAACGGCTCAGCGTCTGCAGCTTGGGGCGGCGGAGATGAGTAACAGTGAGATCACTGCGATTCTTGTCGCGCCTCTGGACAGGAATTCCGACAGGACTGATGAACGGCTGACTGCAAATCCATCCGGCGAAGCATTCGAGCAGAAGCATGCGAGGCAGCAAGTGGCGTATGGGATTCTGATGCATCCAGGCATGGAGGACGATGCCGGAATGATGTTGTTTCCGAAAAACGCAGATGGAACACCAGCGATAGAGGCGCAGTTTGCGACGCGGGTGGATTATCGGGATCCACTGGGGCATGTGGATTCGCGATATGCCGGACGGTGGGTTCTGGCGTTTGCGCGTGTGGAAAACACGGACTTGTATGTTGGTGTTCAGGCGAGTGTGGACAAGGCGATTGCCCCGTTTTATCAGTTGCTGGAGCGGACTGGGATTCTGCTGTTGGGTGCTGTGATCGCAGGTGGGCTGGTTTTTGTGGGGGCGCTGTGCCTTCGTCACAGAAATTTTGTGAAGAATTGACGGTGGCAGCAGGCGGTCGTCTGGACGGCACGGGGTGAATCCGTCGCGATGGCTGGGCGTGTATCGGCCGAAAGTGGCCAGAAGATTTGAGGCCGGGAAAAAAACGCGGTCAGAAAGTTCGGGCACGGTGTCTCAGAGAACAGAACTGTTTCTTTGAGGGGGCCAGAGCATGTCGCGAGAACTATCGAATGAGCAGCGTGAGTTACTGATTCGCATCGCTGGTTTTGCGATCGATGAGGGGCAACCGGAGTTATCGTTCAGCGGCCGATTGGCCCGAGAGAACGGGTGGACCGGTGAGTATTCGGCTCGAGTTGTGGTGGAGTACCTGCGTTTTGTGAGTCTGGCGATGGTGTCGGGGCACGTGGTGACACCCTCGGAGCAGGTGGATCAGGCGTGGCATCTTCATTTGACCTACACGCGTTCGTACTGGCTGCGGCTTTGTGAAGAGGTGTTAGGTCGCCCTCTGCATCACGGTCCGACTCGTGGCGGCGAGGCGGAATCGCGTAAATACGTTGAGCAGTACGAGAGGACACTGCGATCTTATGAGGAGATCTTTGGTGTCCGTCCGCCGGCGGACATCTGGCCGAAGGCAGAGATTCGTTTTGGTCGTGACCTGCTTGCTGTTCGGTTGAATCCGAGCGACTACTGGATGATTCCGAGGATCCGTTTGCGAATTCCGGGCTGGCGTTTGGTGAGCTGGTTGCTGACGTTGTTTTCCGTGAGCGTGCTGATTAGTCCGCTGGTTTCGGGGGCAGTGGAATCGCAGAACATTGTGCTGGGCGATCAGGCATTTGGCCTGTTGCATCAGCTGATGCAAGCCTCGTCGTCAGCCAGTGAGTCGAAGATTGATGAGATGATTATGCCCGCAATACTGATGTCTGCGTGGCTATCCGAGTTTTTGGTTCGACGGGTTCTGGGGGTAATGGACAATCGTCAGGGAAATGGTTTGCAGGGATTTGATCTGGAAGCAGAAGTTTCCGGCATTTCGAGGGCTGAGATCGCGATGTTGCGGAAGAGAACGCCGCGATTGATCGAGGCAGCGCTGGTGGACCTGGTGGCGAGCCGCAGATGCCACATTGTGGAAGAGAAGACAATTGAGTTGATGACTGAGAGCGATGAGGTGCCCGAGTTGGACGGGCAGACGGATGGGGACGAAGATGTTGACGAAGGTGTGAGTGATCCGACTGCGGACGAGACATGGAATTCAATCACAGCGGCGGTCTTGAATTGTCTGCCGCTGGAGAAAAAAAGTGGTCCTGGGAGAGTCCAGTTGAGCCCTGAGTTTGCCGTTCTGGCGAGGGAGGTGCAGGTGAATCTTGAGCGGCGTCGGTTGATGACTGCTGACCCGTACCAATGGGGCCGGATTCTGGGCTGGGGAACGGAATGGGTGGTGTTGCTGGCTGGGGCTGTTTGTTGTGCGGTGCTGGCGGCAATCCTGTCTGGTTTGGGCCTGACTGGCATCTGGGGACTGCGTGCGATACTGGCGGCTCTGATTGGGCTGGTGATCTGGCCGGCAATCAGGCTTGGTGTGCAGAAGTTGTATCATCCGGTGACGGCGCGAGGCATTGCTGTTCTTGAGCGATTGCTGGTGACATTTGGGGGCAAAGCTAAGCTTCCCCTGGTTCGTCGGGATCCTGCCTTGGCGATCGCGATTCATGGCTCAAATTCATTGCAGAAAAGCGGGGATCCGGAATTGCGGCGTCTGCATCGATGGCTGACGCCGGCACCCTTTGCTGCCGGTGGTTGTGGCGGGGGTGGTGATGGGGGTGGCGGGTGCGCTGGCTGTGGTGGATGTGGCGGGTGCGGTGGGTGTGGAGGCTGAAGTGGCGATCCTGCAGCGGTGATGGTGTGCTGGGGGTAGCAGGTTGGTGGGAGGCGAGCAGATGGAGGAGGCGCTTGGGGAGTTGCTGAGTCGTTATGGAGGACTTGCCTTGATTTGTCTGACGGTGATCAGTTGCGTGGGGCTCCGCTGCTGGATGCGAGTCAGCCTCAT
>JALQWE010000568.1 GCA_023258825.1 Planctomycetaceae bacterium
GTCAGGTCTCATTTTTTCCGGCAATGCTGGAGGAGTGCGGAAGGGAAGTCACTCCAATAGCACGACCCCTTCCGCTCTGCTACCTGTTACTGCCCCGATTTTTATGCTCCCTGATCCAGATCGGCAATCGCCAGCACAATCGCCTGATCCAGCAGGGCCTCATGCGGGAACTCATCCTTTGGTAACATGCCCATGCTCAAATTGTCGGAAGCGCCGGTTGCTGTATTTACCGCGTGCTTCGTGATTGATACCTCCGGTTCCCGCCATGTCGTTAAGTCTCCCTCGTCTGCTGACTCAAACTGAGTTCGACTCCTGGTCGATTTCGCAGGCCGTGAACGCCATGAAAGTTGCGTCAACTCTTCGTCCAACTCGATCACATCTGCGAGCGACAGCAAACTTTTCTGGTCGGTAGCACCGGACGCCTCTGCATCTGCCACCGTGAATTCCAGGTACTGGCTCCATGCCGTCGTTCGATTGTCGCCGGTCACGGCACGAATCCAGAAACGATGTGGTGCCCCAGGTGTCAGAGTGATTGGAACTGACCATTCGGTCTGAGTGACACCGGATGCAGAGACCACGAACTGCAGTGGTTGCATGCGAGTCACCCAGACTTCATAAGAAACAGCACCGGGAAAGGCCATCCAGGTCAACTTGGGATTCTGCGAGGAGACACTGCCCGTGGGACTCAACAGAACCGGACGGTCGTTGATCACCAGATCTACCCCAGTTGACCATTCACTTCGAATACCTGTCACCGTGGATTCAGCGATTGACCACCAGCGATAGCGACCGAAAGCCAATGGAGTTTCTGGTGTGAACGTCGGCGAAGTCAGCCCTCGAACATCGATAACCACGCGCCCAGTCACTGCATTTCGCAACTGAAAACCATAACGATCTGCGCCGGCGACATTGCTCCACTGAAAAGCGGGCTTCTGTTGCGTGCTGAAAACCGACGGTCCCACAGGCACGGGCGGAGCCACTACTGTAAAATCAGCTGGACTACTCCACCATGCCTGGTAACGGCCCTGCACCATTGCACGCACCCAGATCCGCCATCGAGACAGCCCAAGGTCAATAGTCGGTGCCCAGCTATTGCTCGTTACAACGTCCCGAATTGCACCCGGTGTTCCAGTGGAGAGATCTGACAGATAAACCTCGTAGGAGTCTGCCCCGGGAACCGCAGCCCATGTGACAGAAACACGGGGGTTTGTGACACGCCGGGGGATTTCTGCAAGCTTGACCGCAGTGGCGATCTCAAATGATTTGCGAAACGACCATGGAAGTCGTTTTCCATTGGCCTGAACTGCCTGAACCCAGAAATCAAAACGCCCAATACCCAAATCAACTTCAGGCACGAAGTAGCTGTGAGAAACTGTTGTCAGCAAGACCGGATTCGCTCCGGTCGATGCGTTGGAAATCCAGACTCGATATTCCGTAGCCCCTGGTACATCCGACCAGTAAAAATCCGGTCGTTGCTCACCGAACACACCCGATGGCGAATAGATCGTGGCACGAATCGGGTTCACCACAATCTGAAGAGGCTGCAGCACAGGGCTGTAACCGTTATCCTGCCATGTTGCAAAGTCACCGTCGGAACCGGAATCTTCAAGATAGAAATAGACTGTCGCAGTCCCCGATTTCAATGGACGTGGACGAAGGATAAATTCTCCGGAACTCTGATCTTCACCCTGAACAAACTCCGGAGTTGGAATCAAATCCGGATTGTCACTGTAATACACTACCAGACGCACGAATTGCTCTTCGCCCAGTCCCGGCGAAATTCCGGTCACTGGAACTCGAAACTCCCGGGTGTCTTCGGGAAACACCACGGTCTCGAGGGGATCGTAGGTCGGTGGCAGATTCTCAACGACAACCACGTTTGGCCCGCGGGCGGCGCCGTCAGCAGTGTTTCGGAACAAACGCAGGCCGTCCTTGTAGAAGTCTGCTGCCACCAGATCGTCGCGTCCGTCGCCGGTGAAGTCTGCCACGGCAAATGCACGTGGACTGTGATCAACACGCTGTTCCCCGGCTTGAAAGAACATGCCCGGCGCGACAGCCGTGCGAAAATCGAAAAATGAACTTGTGAACGCATTGAGCGAGATCAAATCCGGTCCGGCTCCATTCAGTTCGCCCAGTGCAATCTGCTCAGTCCCCGAATAGTAATTCAACATCAATTCAGGAACTGAAAATTCCCCGCCGCCCAAACCATTCGCGATCAGCAACTGCTTACTGGTTTCCAGTAACAGCAGCAGATCCGCACGTCCGTCACCATTCAGGTCGTCCAGCAACAGATTCTGCACCCCTTCACTCAGCGCTATGGCGGTTCCGTGCTGCAGTCCGTCGGCCGAACCATACAAAACCTGAACACCAGGTATGTCCATACCGGCCACTACGACATCCGGTCGTCCGTCGCCATTCAGATCCGCAATGCCTATCTGAGAAGGATTCACGCTGAGACTCGTTCTGGCAGGGGCAGTAAAGTTGCCCTGCGGTGTTCCATACAGAATTGCCAGTGAGTTTTCTCCGGCGAGCGCCACGATCACATCCGGGCAATCGTCCTGATTGAAGTCTGCTGCCAGGATACTTCGTGGAGACACACCAACGGGCACATCACCCTGAGGCTCCAGAATTCCTCCCGCTCTGCCGCGAAGGATACTCAACGAGCCATCCTGCGAATTGGCAGTGACCACATCGGTGAATCCATCTGCATCAAAATCTCCCACCGCCACGCCTACCGGACCGGCACCGACGGTAATGCGTTGATTCGGGGCGAAAAAACCTTCACCAAGTCCACGATGAAAATTGAGCGTATTGGCGGTCGGACTCACAGACAGCACGTCCATCCGGCCATCACCATTGACATCCGCCGCCTGCACAAAAGTCGGCTCGTTGCCGTCAGGCTCGGCGTAGACAAAAGCCTGACGAATCGGCGGCTCTGTCATCAGAGGCGAGTTTCGTAGGAGAATTGTCAGGTCCGTCGCCTCAAAGCCTGATCCGGCGTTCGCCGTTGTCACCACCGTATCCGTCACTCCGTCCCCATCGAAATCCCCATCAG
>JALQWE010000569.1 GCA_023258825.1 Planctomycetaceae bacterium
CAGCATGCCGGAGTGAACATGCTGCAGGCCCTGCATACCGACCCGTCCGTGATCGCGATGCTCACTTCGCTGCATCACGATCTCTCCGGCGCCGGTCACCAGACCGACAGTCAGGTTCAAACGGCTGATCTGCCACTCGGCCCCAGAATCCTCGCCGTCGCGGACACCTATGATTCACTCAGTACAACCAAACCCTATCGCCGGGGCATGACGCACGCCGAATGCATTTCCGCGCTGCTCGAAAAGTCCGGACAGCGGTATGATGAAAACATCATTCGCACGCTGAACCGCTGGTACGAGACCGAGGGCAATACGCTCTTCCGGCTGACAGAGGCTTTTCATTCGCCGGAACGACATACCGAAGTCACCCCGGAACAACGCGATGAAGTGGCGATGCTCAGCCAGTTCATTCAGGTGCTGTTTCAGTTTCAACACCTTTACGATGGCTACTACATCCTGGATCCACAGGAAAATTACTGCATCTGGAGCGATGGGATGCCCGGGATTATCGGGCTGCCGATCCAAACCGTCCTCCGACGCACCTGGCAAACCTCCGATGTGCTCCTGTCACCACTGACAGAAGAACAGGCGTCACCGCCCGAACGTGATGACACCATCATCTCACAGGTCATGAAAACAGGACGCCCGCACTTCGGCAGCCGATTGTGTCGAGTCAGTGGCACAAGGCATCTGAAAGTCGATGTTTACACCATGCCGATCGTCGGACCCGGCAACAAACTACACGGTGTGGTGCAGCTGCTCCGCAACCGCAGCGGCGTTCGTCGCAAGAGCCGCGAATTTGTCGAATTGCAGATCGCAGCCACTCGCGACCCACTGACCGGCGTTGCCAATCGCGGGCAACTGGAATCACAACTCCGACATCTGCTGGATGATTACCAGGTGCACGAAGGCACACGCAGCCTCAGCATCATCTTTCTCGATGTGGACCACTTTAAACGGATCAATGACACCCACGGGCATCAGGTCGGCGACCAGGTACTGGTTGATCTCGCGCGACTCCTGCAGCATGAAACCTACTCGGCAGAAATCATCGGCCGTTACGGCGGTGAGGAATTTGTGATTATCTGTCCGGACACAGACCTCGACGCAGCGGTCCGCCGAGCCGAACGACTGCGCCAGACCATCATGAAGAGCTCCATCGGCGGCACCAGCACGCTCAGCGTCACCTCATCGTTCGGCGTTTCGACCGCACGGATCGGCGATTCCGTACAAAGCCTTCTTGAACGAGCCGACAGCTGTCTCTACAACGCCAAAGCTGCCGGACGAAATCGCACCTGCCGCGAATCTGACCTGGAATCCGCCGAACATATCGAAGCCCCGACGTCCGAAGACGACAAAACACAGCTTTCCGAAGCCAACGGGCAGTATCGCTTCTCTGATCGCATCACCGTCAGCACCTCGGTGGAACTGACCGGCATGAAACTGCGGGCCTTTATCGCTGAGTACCGCGGTGTGTTTGTCGTTGAGGAGGTGGGCAAGATGCAGATCCGACTCGGCAGTTCCGGCTTTTTCAAAACATGGGGTCGAGCCCCGGCTCGGCAACCTGTGGAAATTGCCATCTCCTACGAAACCACCCGAAACGCCAGTTCACCCCGCGAAAAGGCTCGTATCCATCGCATCGTCACCGTCGATATCCGGTCTGTCGGCAACGTGCCGAATATGGACGTCTTCGCGGCACGCTGCCTCAGCCTTATCCGCGACCTCCGCGCGTTCCTGCTTGGCACCTGACCTCGCCTTCGGCACTCCGGCACTCGGAAAATACGCCGGGAACGCCCTGTTCGCTCCGTGATGGCCGAATTCCCCGAATCCCGCAGTTTTCCGGCATGACAAGTGCCCTGGGAACGGATTCGCCGCCCCCATGCTCGAAAATCTGCCAGTTTCGACGAAAAAACTGCGGCATTGACCATCTGTTACGTGTTGAAATACACTGACCAGACTAAGACTTACGTTGATTTTCACCCGAACCTGATCGCCGGGCTGCGATCTGTCGTTGTGGCAGCCCCCTCGGCGGAGGCCCATCGGGTAGGCCCATCTTTTGAATTCAGGATCGACGCGCGACATGGAGCTTCTGGAAAAAGTCGGTGACTTTTTCACCGCCACGACTCACCGAATTGAACGCGGCATCACCACTCTGTTCGGCTCATCCAATGAGCGCCGAATGAAGCGTCTGGGATTCGTCCGCGATCGAGACGGCAAGACGACCATCATCCCCGGGTCCATGCTTGACCGCATCAATTCCATGGAAGCCGAGTGGCAAAAACTCAGCGATGATGAGCTGCGTCAGACCACGGCCAGATTTCGTGCGCGCCTGCGCAACGGAGAAACACTCGATGACCTGCTTCCGGAAGCCTTCGCCGCTGTCCGCGAATCAGGGCGCCGCTTCCTCAGAATGCGGCACTACGAAGTGCAGATGATCGGTGGCTACATTCTTCACAACGGCATGATCTCCGAAATGGTCACCGGTGAAGGAAAAACCCTCGTCGCGACTCTGCCCGCCTTCCTCAATGCCATCGCCGGCAAAGTGCATGTCGTCACCGTCAACGATTATCTCGCCCGACGCGACATGGAGTGGATGGGGCCCATCTATCTCAACCTCGGGCTCACCGTGGGTGCGATCCAGTCCAATATGGATTCCCGGGAACGACAGCTTCACTACGCCTGTGATATTACGTACGGGACCAGCAATCAGTTCGGTTTCGACTACCTCCGCGACAACATGAAACCCTCCAAGGACCTGCAGGTGCAGGGTCCGCTTGATTACGCCATCGTCGACGAAATCGACAACATCCTGATCGACGAAGCGCGAACCCCGCTCATCATCTCCGGTCCCGCTCACGATAACCTCGAAAAATATCCCCGTGCCGAAGCCATCGCACGACAGCTCAGTAAAGACGTCGACTTCGAAGTGAAGGAAAAGGAACACACCTGCCACCTCACAGAAGAGGGTGTGCGCCGCGCCGAACAGCTCGCAGGTGTCGAAAGCTTCTACACCGCCGGCAACATGGAATGGCCGCATCTCCTCGACAACGCACT
>JALQWE010000570.1 GCA_023258825.1 Planctomycetaceae bacterium
ATATGACCGTATTCGAGAACATCGCGTTTGGTATGCGAGTTCGTAAGGCGCCTGAGGAAGAAGTGCGAAATCGCGTTGGCGAGTTGCTGCATCTTGTACGACTGGAGGGACTGGGGCAGCGTTATCCTTCCGAGCTTTCCGGTGGCCAGCGGCAACGAGTAGCGCTGGCACGCGCTCTGGCTGTCAAGCCTCGCATGCTGCTGCTGGACGAACCTTTCGGTGCTCTGGATGCCAAGGTGCGTCAGGAACTCAGGACCTGGCTGCGTCGACTTCATGAAGAGATGCATGTGACGACGGTGTTTGTTACACACGATCAGGAGGAAGCCTTTGAGATGGCTGACCAGGTCGTTGTGATGAGCCAGGGACGAATCGAACAGACCGGAACACCTCAGGCTGTTTTCGATCATCCAGCGACACCCTTCGTGATGGACTTTCTGGGTAACGTCAATGTTTTCCACGGTCGCGTCCAGTCAGGCCGCGTGACACTGGGTCCCTTTAATCTGCAGTATGACGCCTATCAGCACGATGAACCCCGCGACGCCACGGCCTACGTGCGGCCGCATGAACTGGATATCGATCGCGCTCCTTCTCAGTCGTCACTTCTGGGCATCATCAAACAAATCAATCCGGCTGGATCTGTACTGAAGGTCCGACTGCTCGTGGAAGAATTCGGCGTCGAACTCAATGTCGATGTGACTCATCACCGAGCAAAAGCGCTGGAACTGAAACTCCACGACATGGTCTATGTCCATCCTCGCTCTGTACGCGTCTTCATGCCCGACGCAGACTATGCAATTTAAATGAGGAGGTGTTTGATCGCACGGCGGAGTTCAGGCCGTTATCAAAGTGAAACCCTGGAACACGCTCTGACCGACATTCCTCACCCCGGAAGCGCGCAGCAGTGCCTGACCCGGAACCGCCTGATCACCAATCGGCCACCAGAGCGTACGCTTCGTTCGATCTCCGGGAACCCTCACCAATCAACGCAGGACGCGAAAGACCTCGCCACGAGGGTTTTCAATGGCTCCTGAACGTATGGGCTGTTTTGTCGAAAAGCCGCCAGTACACTTCCTGCACTTGACCGCACTGCGACTACGGGAGCTCACAGAACCACGAATTCAACAGGGACATGGTCAGCCTGCACACTTCACTGCCAGTCGCGGAAAACACTTGCCGCAGGTGTCCGGATGACACAAGTCACTGGAAACGGGGGGGCCTTCACCGATTGGTTTTTCCTCCCCGGCACAGCGTATTGTTAAGCTTTCCAAAAGAATGACCTGTGAGATTGCATTCGCCATGGCAATCCGGGCAAGCTGTGAAACTGGGGTGTCCGCAGGCTTCCCCGATTTTCCTCGTTGACCGTCCGCCGGGGGTTCACATGGCCCGTGATTCTTCAGCCACTCCGCAGCCGACTTCCATCAGTCTGCTCGCCGCTGCGCAGCTGAAAACACGGCTGAAGCTCGTACGGACCCAACTGAAGTCCACCGCCTCCGACTGGAAAAAAGACGCAAAGTACCTGCACGAATTGCGAATTTCCCTCAGACGCGCACTGGCCTGCCTGCAGTTGTTTCGCCCCTGTTGTCGTCCCGAAAAACAGTATCGCTGGCTCAAACGAAAACTCCGTGCCATCCTGAAGTCCACCAGTCCGGCAAGGGATCTGGACGTACTGCTCGCACGGCCACTTCCCAGATCCGGTAAGGCCGGACAGTCGCTTCGGAAAACATGGCTCAACAATCGCCGCAAGGCTCAAAAGCCGCTGCAGCGGCATTATTCCAGACTGATCCAGCAGGGCCGATTCCGCAAACATGCAAGTTCGTTGCTCAAGGCAACCACCATATCGAATTACGGACCAGGCGTACCGGCCGACGCCTATCGCTGGGCTCTGCTTCAGCTTCAGCAGCAACTGGTCGATCTGCTCAGAACTATCCCCGCGGATCCGAATGTGAAGGCCCTTCACAAATTTCGCATCGCCGCCAAACAGTTGCGCTACACCGCCGAAATTGTTGCCGAGATCACCGCGGATTCCTGTGTCACAGACGTGCTGAATCAACTGACTGCTGTCCAGAAACAACTTGGTCGGCTGCAGGACGAATCCGTCGCGGGAAAATCGCTCGCACAGGCGAAACACAAGTCCTCAGGACGCAAATCCGGGGCCGCAAAACTGCAACAGCAGGCCGATGCCTGCAATGAAACAGAAGTCAGACTGTCCCAACAAGTGTCGGCGTGGCTGAAACAGGACATCCAACCGGAACTCCGTCGACTGGCCGGCCTGCTGGTTCCACCCGTCAACGCCTCACCTGCTCCCACTTCTGCCGAAAAGACCACCCGGCGGCGTCGCAAAAGCTGACCGGCACAGCACAGTGCCACGCACGTCAACATCACGCATAGTTCAAACGGAATCACCCGGCACCATTCGTGTTCAGCGTTGTCCATCAGTGGTTCGGTACTCCCCGGGTACTCGCTGGTAATCCTCGTCCGGCAGAATAAACGCGCCGTCCAGCACCGCTTCGTCTGCCGTGACAAGATCCGGATAACGAAACCCCTGAACCACCCGAACTGCAAATATCTCCTGCACACCCTGATCAAAATGGACCCATCCCAGCAGCTTGCCGGTCTCCAGATGAACAGCCGCGACACCGCACATACGTTCCTGCGACTGTTCGGTGATTGGAATCCCGCTGAACACGGCAGACTCGCGCACCTGTGACAGCCCGACAAAGGCCACATTGCCGCAGAAGTCCAGCCCCCTTGTAAATCCCGGTAGCGTCGCGATGGCCTGATAACGCCCCTGCGATTCGTCAAGGAACCCAAGTGAACCCGCTCCGGATTCCAGCAACCACAGTCGTTCCTGATGCCAGCGAGGTGAATGCGGCATGGACAAACCACCCAGCAGAATCGCATTGGAGGAGACATCCATCAGAATCCCACCGTCCTTTTTTGTGGCACGCCAGCCACCTGCGGAATCCGATTGTCCCAGTGCGGTCACATAACGAATCCGGCCATCCCGCAGTCCCAGACCGTTCAGATGACAACGATCTTCTGGC
>JALQWE010000056.1 GCA_023258825.1 Planctomycetaceae bacterium
AGCGGGTGGCGAGATGGGTGATCCCTCCATGGGAGGACTCAGCGGATACGGCGGGATGGGCGGCGGCATGTCGGGCACAGGTGGGGATGCTCTGCAGAACGCACTGTCCGATCCGTTACTCGTCACAGTGAAAATCGGTGGACTGATGACGCTTTACCAGTCCGCACAGGAATCCAATGCAGAAGCTGCGACAGAAGCCGCCGGCGCGACGGAACAGTCGACGGCTGCCCCACCGACGGTCACTCCGGATCCGGCAACGACCAGCAGTGACCCAACCGCAACCGAAGGTGCAGCTGCTGCTGCCGATGCTGCAGCAGCCACAGCAGCTGATGCTTCTGTAACGGCACCAACAGACCCGGCAACTCCGGCGACCCCTGAAACACCAGCCTCTGTGGATGGGGCAGCTCAGCCCGCCACGACAGAGACACCAGCGGCGACCGAAGGTACGGCGACTCCGCCAGCCGACGGCGCTCCCGCAGGCTCCGATACGCCAGCGCCTGCCGCAACACCCGCTGGTGACATGCCGACGACCCCAGCGGCTCCAGCGGCTCCAGCGGACCCTGGAACAACCCCGCCTCCGCAGTAGTGCGTCAGCTGTTCGTGGCCTCTACCTGTTTAAAAGCATTTCTTAACTCAGCATCAGACCGCTCGCGAAATCAGGAGAATCAACATGGCAAAGATGAAGGGCCCCGACTTCAAAGCGTTGCTGCTGAACCACGGTGAAAAACTCGGTGCAGGGCTTGTTGCTCTCGTCGGACTGACGGGACTGGCGACCGCCAACTGGTCCGCCTGTAAACTCGATCCGCTGCAACTGAAGGCGGATGCCGACAAGACCAAAACGCAGTGGTTGTCCAGCAACTGGCCTGAAGAGAACCGTCTGGCCTATAACCAGACGCCAGCAGTTGAGGACAGTGCGCGGAGGATGGTGGAATCCAATGAAGACGCCGGCAGGTATGCCACCAGTCGCCGCTGGAACGATCCACTGCGAAAGTCCCGGGAAAAGCTGGAAAGTGTTGCCGTGCTGGCTCCGGAAGTTCCCGAATCGTCACTCGTCATTTTTCCGCTGGTAGAACGCGAAGATGAACCCGAAACCACGGAAACCGAACCTGAAGACAAGCCGAAGACACCGGGAAAGAAAGGTAAGAAACAGGACGACACCAAGGATCTTGAAGAACTCTTCGGCAGCACTAACCAGCCGAACACGATCGCTGGCGGTGATATTGGATCGGGACTTGGCACTGGTCCGGGAGGGCTGTCTGGTCCAGGTGGGTTGTCCGGCGCGGGTGGGTTGACTGGAGGACTTGGTGCTCCCGGTGGCCTCGCAGGCCCAGGTGGAATGCCCGGAGGCCTCGGTGGTCCCGGTGGACTCGCAGGCCCTGGCGGCATGAGTGGCCCGGGTGGGTTGGCCGGCCCGGGTGGCCGTCCAGGTCAGGCAGGACGGGGGCGCGGCGGAATGTCCGGAATGTCCGGAATGTCCGGAATGTCTGGCCGTGGAGGCGCCCCGGGAATGGGCATGCCAGGCATGGGTGGACTGAGTGGTATGAGCGGCATGGGAGGCCTTGGTGACCCCGAAGGCGGCATGGGGCTTGGCGCGTCTGACGGCTATGGCTACGGCGGCGCTGGATTGGCCGTGATCGAAAAGAAGAAAGTACGATCACACGCCGGCGTTTCAGTCCGCTACATCTTTGATATGTACAAGCAGGCTCAGCAACTTGCGGAAGCCCTGAATCTTCCGGGAGACACGGCTCGCAACTATATCGATTTCGTCAACCTGCAGATTGAACGCAAGCGTTCGATACCCGGCGCTGATCCGTGGGCCGGTGAGTGGGAACCAGTTTCGCTGGATACCATCGGAGAAATCCTCGAAACCTCGCTCGCCTTTGACATCGACATCGTCAACCCGTCAGTGGTTCGGACAGAGATCACCATGCCACTTCCGCGGCGTGCCGCAGGACGATGGACACCGGCCGATGCGTCCCACAAGCTGCTGGAAGACTTTCAGCTGTCTGAACAGGAACAGCAGATCATCAATCGTCTGAACGAAAAACTTCGTGAAGAAGCCGAGAAACGTAAAGCTCAGTTGCCGCCAGAGCAGGCTCGCAGCGAAGGCTTCCGCAGATTCTCCTTCGACAACAACGACCTGTTCAACGGTCTCAGTAATTCCGGCTTCGGCGGAAATGAATCTTCCGGAATGCTGGATGACCTGTATTCAGAAATGAATAACAACGGTGATAATTCGTCTCAGGATCCAAAGGACGAGAAGAAGTCTCGTGAAGAGTTCGAAAAGCAGCTTCGAAATTCCATGGTCGCCGGTCGTCTGTTGCTCGTGCGTTTCATGGACTTTACGTGCGATCGCGGCTCCGCCTATCGGTACCGTGTTCGTCTCGAGATGCGAAATCCGAACTTCAATCGGCCCATCGATGAACTGGTGGACCCGGAAACAGCCTCGCAGAAAACCGTCTTCTCCGAATGGAGCGAACCAACAGAGCCCGTGTTTGTTCCCAACGGGTACCGTTACTACGCGGATAAGGTCGAATCTCGTCCCCGAGCTGATGAATATGCAGCCCTGTCGATGTACTACGAACACGAAACCGCTGGCACACCTATCATGGCCACTGTGCGTGTCCCGGCCGGTACCAGGATTGGTGGCAAACAGGCCGTGGATGTCGTGGACCTTGGGAAGAACAGCCTGGAGATCACCGAGGTCGATCTCAAGTCTCAGGACTACCTCGCATCTGTTACTGAGGCTCCGAAAATCGTGAAGAGTGACTTCCCGGAGCTGAAAGAGCTGTTTGATTCACTGGGAGCAGCCCGGGCCGTGGGAGATCGTCTGACGGTCGTGGACTCCTCCGGAGCTATCGTCAGCCGCTTCGTCGGTGACTCGATTTCCAACGGAAACAAGGATGTCTCCAAAGCTGATGACCTTCGCCTGACCTCGTTTGTACTGAAGAATTACGAGTATCTTCGCCCAGCGGCAGAAGGCGAGAACACATCACCATATGGCAACGGTGATATGGGGATGATGGGCGGTGATTTGAGTGGAGCCGGGGGATCTGGCATGCTTGGCCCGGGTTCCGGCATGAATTTCTCAGGAAGCATGGGGCAGGGTAGTGCCCTTTCCGGCTCCGGCGGAAGTTCCGGATCCAGCCGTCGCGGTAACTCAAAACTTCGCGGTGGAGCGGGCGGTGGCCTGCAATAGGCCTCGCCGACAGGTCAGCAGGCCTGTCGCTACCGCTGATCCACGGCACTTTCAGAAGTTGAAGTTGAACTGGCCGACTCTGCGAACAAATCCGCAGAGTCGGCTTTTTTTAATGGCAACGCTGAGTCAACCCACCAATTCTGACCAATCCACCAGATCGCCCCCATGACCTCCGACAGTGTCTCAACCTATCAGCAACCCCCGGTAAGTGTGCTGAATCTGCTGCACACACCGGCGATCCCGTCTGTCTCGATCAGCCCCGATCGTCGGTTTCTGCTGCTGGCCGAGCGACTCAACTACCCCCCCGTTGCGGAATTGGCGATCCCTGTACTGAAACTGGCTGGCCTGCGCATTAATCCCGCGAATCGAGGCCCCTGGCAGCAGTCAGGAATCTGTGGTCTCCGCCTGCGGGATATGGCCAATGGTCATGAAACCCATATCGCTCTGCCATCAGACATTCGCATCACCCTCCTCGGCTGGTCCCCGAACAGCCAGTTCTACGCGTTTGCGGTTGTTGGAAACGCGGGTATTGAACTGTGGGTCCTCGATACCTGTGATCGGGCCGCTCGTCCTGTCGGCGCTCGAACCCTGCTGAACATGACCTGCGGCATCCCAGCCCAGTGGACGTCAGATTCGCGACATTTGCTGATCCAGCAGCCGGCATTTCCGGACCATCTGCGTCCCGTGCCCCCGAACGCACCATCCGGTCCCGTTGTGGAGGAAGCCATCGGGAAATCCGGTCCCGTAAGAACATGGCCCGACCTGCTGCGTTCACCTTTCGATGAAAAACTGTTTGAGTTCTACTGTACTTCTCAGTTGACCCTGATTTCGGTGGACACGGGCCGGATGAGCGAGATTGGCGTGCCGTCAATCTTCAGCGATATCGATCCTGCTCCCGGAGCTGATTTGATCTACGTGGTGCGACTTCAGCGGCCGTGGTCCTTCACTCTGCCATGCGGACGATTTCCGCGGCGGATGGAGGTCTGGGATCATAATGGGCAGGTGGTTCATACTGTGGCTGTACGACCACTGGAGGATCGCATCCCCGTGGAAGGGGTTTCCGAAGGACCTCGCCTCGCAGGATGGTCGCCAATCGCTCCATCCACACTGGTATGGCTCGAAGCACTCGACGGTGGCGATCCGAATCGCCCCGCCGAATATCGCGACGCACTGATGGCCTGTGACGCACCGTTTCAGCAGGCACCACGAGAATTGTTCCGCTGCCACCACCGCTGCCTTGGAGTCCACTGGGGCGAAACGGCGGAACTCGCCCTGATTCGTGAGTATGACCGGGATCGTCGCTGGACCCGCACCTGGCGATTTTCACCAGCAACTCCGCAGAATGCGCCATGTTTACTCTGGGATCGCTCGGTTCATGATCGTTATGGAGACCCGGGCAGCCCGCTGCTGAAGGCGCTTCCGAATGGTCGGCGCGTTCTCCGTGTCCATGACAACGGCTTGTTTCTGGAAAGCAATGGTGCGACTCCCGCAGGAGACCGTCCATTTCTGAAACACTATGATCTTGAGTCAGGTGCAACACGTTCACTGTTTCAGTGCGATGAGACGTCTCTTGAATCCGTCGTCGCACTTTTAAATGACAGCGGCAGCCGCTTTCTCACCCAGTTTGAAACTCCCGGGGATCCGCCGAATTATCGGATCCGATCACTTTCCGAGCCCCCACGTCCCGTCACAGCCTTCACCGATCCAGTCCCGGAACTGCGACAAGTGCATCGGGAATTGATCACTTATCAGCGTCCGGACGGCGTGACTCTGTCATTCACACTGTATCTTCCTCGACAGGAATCTCCTCCGAAGCCGCGACCAACACTGCTCTGGGCGTATCCGAAAGAGTTCAATGACGCGGAGACTGCCGGTCAGATCTCGGGGTCTACAAATCGCTTCCTGTCGTTCGCAGGTGCTTCACATCTGTTTCTGCTGTCACAGGGATACGCCATCCTTGACAACGCCACAATGCCTGTCGTTGGTCCGCCGGATGTCGCCAACAACACCTTTGTCACACAGATCGTGGAAAGCGCCCGGGCCGCAATCCGCAAGGCCACGGAACTGGGTGTGACAGATCCGGATCGCGTCGCCATTGGTGGACACAGCTACGGTGCCTTCATGGCCGTCAACCTGCTGGCCCACAGTCAGTTGTTCCGCGCGGGAATTGCTCGCAGTGGCGCCTACAACCGCACCCTGACACCCTTCGGATTTCAGAATGAACGCCGTACGTTCTGGGAAGCACCTGAGATTTACATGCAGTTATCCCCGTTTGCCTTTGCCCACAGGATCACAGCACCGCTATTGTTGATTCACGGAGAAGAAGACAACAATCCGGGAACATTTCCTGTCCAGAGCGAACGACTGTACCAGGCCATTCGGGGCACCGGAGGCACCGTTCGCTACGTGACACTGCCGCATGAAGCTCACAATTACATCGCCCGCGAATCTGTCGAGCACACCCTCTGGGAAATGATTCAGTGGCTGAACCGCCACCTGAAAATCACCTGACAGACTTCGATTCCCCGGCTGCCGTTCGGGAAATCACTTCGCCGCCCCGGCTTCAGGACTCGCTACGCGCTCCGCTTCCTCCACACTCATCAACCCGTCCCGATCCAGATCCAGTTGAAGAAACTGCTCCGTCGTCCCCGGAAACTCCCGACGCGAAACATCGCCATCCTGATTTCGATCCATCAACCGAAACCACTCTGGCCCGTTCAGACCATCACGACCGGGAAGGATGGCGTCTCCCGCATTCAGCATTTCCATCCCGACCATCTGTCCTCCACCCTGTGTCCGACCAAGATCAGAACGCCCGAGGCCAATCGTCAGGACATACTCAGTCCCAAGTTCCACATCCGAGTAAGCTCCGTCGGCATTCAAATCATACTCCTTCAGTCGATCACCACTCTGCAGCATCTCGCGCCGCGTCAGTCGCCGATCACTATTGCTGTCCAGCAGACTGAACATCGTCCGGCCACTCTGCTCCACCATCATTTCCAGCCGTGAAAGAACGGCAGCCTGTTCTCTGTCGGCATACCCGAACAACTCCTGACGCGTCATCTGAAGATCCTGATCCGTGTCAATCTGCGGAAACTCCACGTCCGCTCCAGCACGCTGCAGAGCCATCTTCAACCCTTCAAACTCCATTTCATCCAGCGACTGACTGCGATCTGCGTCCAGAAGAGAAAACTCCTGCCCGAGATATCCCCGGGTCACCATCCGATTATTGGCACCACCGCCACGCGCCACCAGTGACATCTTCAGCCCATCGACAACCAGATTGACGCGGCCACGGACCACCGATGCAATCTGCAAAACTCCCTCCGCTCCCCTTCGTACTGCAGGAACAACATCACTCTGATTCGCCTTGTCCGAAAGCCGAAACTGCAGTTCAGCATGGCATATCGGCTGTGCCAGTAACTCCAGCAGCGCGTTGCGATCCAGTTGCGCAGGATCAGGTCCTCCCCCGGGAACACGCAGTTGCTCACGCCGCACACTGCCCTCACGACCATACTGCTCAAGAATCCGATCAACCACTCGCTCCGTCGACGACACGTCCGTCATCAGAAAGAATGGCAGACTGGCCACATCCGGCGTAATTGCCGCATTTCGACTTCGCGGGTCGCGATAAGGAACCAGTTCTGAAATCGTAAACGTCTCGTCGTCGTCCAGATCCCGAAATCGCAGGCTCACCAGGGCCTGCTGCAACTCCTGATCAGAGACCGCAAAGTCAGAATTTCGGTCCAGCAAACCCGCCAGTCGGACCGCATCGTCCGCCGGTTTTGGCTGTGCAATCAACTCAACAAGACGAGGAATCCGGCCCTCAACCCATTGCACGAAAACATCTGTTGAAACCTCCGCAGACTCAGAATTGCCCGCAAGAGATGTCAGCAGGTCCCCCACAGTGTCCTGCTTCGCCAGAATCAGAATTCGCTGCGGAATCAATGACAACTCACCACGTCCCAGCTTGCCATTGACATCCGTATCCAGCAATCGTGCCAGATATCGCCCTGTCCAGCGACGGTACGGCTCTGTACCAACCACAATTTTCAGATCCAGAAACACCGGACCAGACGGTGCCAGAATCACAAGAACCGCGCCTTCACCATCCGCTGATACGACCTCCGCAGCGACACAGTCCCGGGCCACCGGGCCGCATACCGCCAGAACCCATACCAGCAACACTTTAAGCAACCGTTCGGTCACTCCGCCTGGGATCACCCTGATGGTCATTGCGTGAGACCTCACTTTGTAAACCAGTGCACTGCTGCACGCCTGGCAAACGCCAGAATCAGATTTCAACAGCAGAGAAGACCTGAATATCCCCGTCTCCGAATACGTTCCGATTCGCCACGCTCAGCACTCAGGATCGGACAGAGAATCAGCCTGCCGTCGAGTCGCAATCATTCCCGCAACATAACCGCCCTTGAAACCCGCATCAATGTTGACGCACACCACGTTCGAAGCACAGCAGGTCAGCATCGACAGCATCGCCGTCAATCCCCCCAGCGAAGCCCCGTAGCCTACCGATGTCGGAACACCAATCACCGGACACGGCACGTAGCCACCCAGGACCGAAGGTAATGCCGCCTCCATCCCGGCCACACACACAATCACCTCCGCACCCCGCAATCGCGGGATGTGCTGCTGCAACCGATGTGGACCCGCGACTCCAACGTCCTGAATCAACTCACACCGCACACTCATCCAGCGTAACGTCTCCATGGCCTCCTCGGCAACAGCTCGATCACTACTGCCGGCCGTGACGACGAACACCAGCCCCGAATGGCTGTCCTGCGGTCTATCGCAGTGCAATCGCAGAGTCCGTGCAATGGCATTGTGGATTACCCCGGGAAACGTAGCACAAACCAGTGCAACCTGCTCGTCCGTGACGCGAGTGACGAGGGAATCCTGGCCGGCCTGCTGCTGACGGTCCAGGATTTCCACCACCAGTTCTGCCGATTTTCCAGCCCCGTACACGACCTCGGGGAAGCCGCATCGCCGCTGACGCAGCAGATCCAGATCGCTTTCCTGTGACCCGCTGGAAACTTCCCCGTTCCCCAGGCCCAGACTCCGCAACCCTGCAACCGCTCGTTCCAGCTGCAGCGGATCACTGTACAGTTGCTGCAGAGACTGCCGCAGCTGACTCTCACTGGGGCCTGATATCGACATCACTCAATGCCTCCAACCTCACGCTATCCACCAACATGCACCTTCAGCCCGCCACACCGGCCGTCCACTCTCGCAAGGCCTGCAAACCACGCCGCGCCGCCCCCGTCGTCAGTGCATTGCGAGCCAGCTGCACACCATCGGCAGGATCATTCACCAATCCGCAGACCAGTAATGCCGCCGCCGTGTTCGCCAGGACCATATCCGTGGCAGCACCACCCGCGCCAGAAAGAATTCCTTCAATCATGGCAGCACTCTCCATCGCAGACCCCACACGCAAGGCCGCTACGTCACACTCCGGAAGGCCGAATGTCTCGGCCGTCCAGAGCTCCCGGAATACCTGACCGCTTTGCACCCGGAACACCGTCGTTGTCCCCCAGAGCGCAACCTCATCCAGCTCCCCGTTGCCACACACCACCAGAGCACGCGTGCCCCCTAACGCCCCAAGAGCCCCAGCAAGGAGCTCAGCCCTGGCCACCGTCGATGCACCCACCAACTGAAATTCCGCACCTGCCGGATTCGTCAACGGCCCCAGCAGATTGAACACCGTCGGAAACCCAAGGTACTTGCGAACCGGTGCCGCATGTTTCATCGCCCCGTGCATCAACGGCGCAAAACAAAATGCCAGCCCCAACTCGTCAAGACAATGCCCGGCCGCCTCAGCCGACAGACCGATGTTCACACCGAGCGCCTCGAGTACGTCCGCAGAACCACTGGAGCTGCTCACGCTTCGATTTCCATGCTTGGCCACCGCAATACCACAGGCTGAGGCGACCAAAGCCGTCGCTGTACTGATGTTGAAAGTGTGCAGTCGGTCTCCCCCCGTACCACACGTGTCCAGCAATGGCCGACGAGTCGTCCGAATTACCGCCGCACGCGCCCGCATGGCTCTGGCGGCTCCTGTCAGCTCAACAGACGTCGCCCCCTTCATCGCCAGGGCCGTTAAGAACACCGCGATGTCCGCAAACTCACACCCCCCATCCATGATACAGCCAACGACATCGGCACACTCGTCAGCCGTTAAGTCACGACCCGACTGCATCGCCACCACCGCGTGCCGAAGTAACTCGTTCATCCCACGCACCCCTGCAACAAAACGTTCATCACCAGAGAATTCACGCGGATTTCCGAACACGCGGTAGATTCCCTGCCACTCTACAACCAGAATGGCGAAAAGCCCTGAACGGCTTTGACACCCCACGTGACCAGCCCCACTGCAAGCCTGGATCTTACTATGTCTGAGACCAAGTGCACGCCGAAAGCACATCCGGGTGAACTGGAAATCGACGGTTCCCTCGAACCCTGCTCGTATCTCCCGCAGCAGTCCGCCAAAATGGCCTACCGACTCGCCCAGAATCTTTCCGAGTCGCGATACGAAGAACTACTGGAACGCGGCTGGCGTCGGTTTGGCCGTGTCCTCTTTCGCCCCAACTGCCCGACCTGCACCGCCTGCACCGGGATTCGCATTCCGGCCCTCACGTTTCATCCCTCAAAAAGCCAACGCCGTTGCCTGAAGACGTTTTCCGAATTGTCCAACCTGACTCTGACCATCCAGAAACCAACTCTCTCCCCGGACCACATTCACCTCTACAACCACTATCACCTCGACATGCACCACCGGCGGCAATGGCCCTTTCGCGAAATCACTCGCGACCAGTACTTCGAATCTTTTCTCGAAGGGCACTTCCCCTTCTCGCGAGAATTCCAGTATCGCATCAATGATCAGCTTATCGCTGTCGGACTCGTCGATATCACCGCCCATGCTATGTCCAGCATCTACTTCTACCACTCGCCGGAGTGGAGGGACGCCGGGATCGGGACCTACTCAGTCCTGAAGGAAATCCATCACGCACAGCAACTGAACCGTAATTGGCTTTATCTGGGCTACTACATTCGTGAATGCCCGTCCATGAACTACAAAAACAGCTTTCGCCCCCACCAACTGCTGCAGCAGTTCCCAAACGACCAGCAACTCCCGATCTGGAATTCGCCGGCCGCCGGGTATGTCACTGAATGATGGCCAATGCACACTTACCCGCAGGGCACCAATAAAAAGAGCAGCCACACTGGGCTGCTCTCTGTACTCACTCAGTCAAAGACCAGGCTTAAATCTTCAATCATTCCTCAACCGCCGGTGCGGCCAGTTCAGCGGCATGCTGCTTCTCATACTCTGCCACCTCATCCGCCCAGACGCCAACCTGGGGCGCGGCATTTGTGTAGTAAGAGGACCCGATGTCAGGAAACAAGGCAATCGGCAGTCCGATCGCAAGAATCGTTGTCGGGGCCAGAAGCACATACTTCCAGTTTCCCTCAAACTTCAAATGCATGAAGAACATCATCACGCACAGCGCCTTGGCACACGCCACAGCGAGCACCAGAACCATTGTCACGGGCTTCGACATGGAGAGCACGTCGAAGACAACAGACAATGCGGTACAGCCACACAACACGAAAAAGATTGCCAGATAGTTCACATGATGAGTGGAATGAGAATCGTGGGACATTTTGCCTGCCAGTTTCAATTCAAAAACACGTTGATTTTCACCCGGACTATCGAACCGCCCGGAACCCAACCCCGCCAACCCTCAGATGATGTACAGCATCGGGAACAGAAAAATCCAGACAAGGTCAACAAAGTGCCAGTAAAGGCCGCTGTTTTCCACGAAATCTGTCCACTTCTCATTCAATGCCGAACCCTGCTTCAACACCGCCAGGAACAGAATCATCCCCACGATCACGTGAATGGCATGGAAGCCAGTCATGATGAAGTACGACGATGCAAAGATGTTCCCGTAGACAATTGGATGCGGATCAAACACCCGGGCACTAACCAGAGCGGCATGTGGCCCGTCCTTTTTAATGTCGCCCAGATACTTCTTCACTTCGTCCAGTGACAATTCCGGCGGCTTAGCCCCATCCTCAAGCTTCGCACGGGACGCCATGTACTCAACAGGCAACGCCGGATAGTCCAGCGAAACATTTGCCACGATGTGCTTCTGCAGGTTATCCCACTTCTCAAACAAGGCGTAATCATCCCCAGCACTGGCCTTGTAGACTTCAAACTCAGCATCCGTCAAATCTTCAGGGCGGGCCGCCGTTGGCAGTGCCTGGACCAGCGGCGCCATCGCCGTCAGATTTTCCGGTACTACGTTCTCAATCACGCCCGATGTGGTGTAGACCGAAAATCGCTCAAGCACCAACTGCTTCAGTTGATCCGCGACTTTGACAACCGCCTGGCTCGATGTCTCGGGAATCCGCCCCGGCAGAATGTCGTGGTCAATCTTCCCTTTGTACTCGATCCCCTTGATCCCCAGGAACAGCACCGCAAGCAACAACGTCACCGTCAGGTACATGCGTGCCTTCGTGAAGCTCTTCTGAGCCATCGCTTCATGCGCCACCACAACACAATAGCTGGACACAATCAGAACAAAGGTGTTGATCCCACCAAGCAAAACGTTGATGTGCGTGTCTTCGTACCGCGTCGGCCAGCCATTGGACCCCAGCCTGAGCACGATGTAGGAGCCAATAAAGGCTGTGAAAAACATAATCTCAGTACCAAGGAACAACCACATTCCGAGTTTCGAATTCGGAATCGGAATCCCCATCCTGAGGGCAGGTGCTTTTGCAGAGTGAGACATATTCATTCACAACCAGTGAGAGAAAACGACGCGCCCGCGATTCAGGCGGTCAGCCGCAGAAAATCAAGTACCAGACAGCCGAGCAGAATTGGCAGACAAATCAGGGAACCCACCATCAACTGCCGAGCCCGGCGATCAGAGCGTTCTGTAAAAAACCGAACCGTTAGCCACAAATACCCTACCGAGAGTACCAGTGACGCCCAGAAGTATCCGTCCCCCGCCAGGCCGGCCATACGAGGCAACCAGGCCACTGGAACAAAGGCTAATGCGTAAACCAGGGCGATCTGCCCAGTCCTGCGTCCGCCATCCTCAAAGGACGGCAACATCCTCAGGCCTGCAGCAGCATACTCATCCCGGTAGATCCATCCGATCGCCAGAAAATGTGGAAACTGCCATACGAAAAAGATCGCAAACAGTGCGATACACTCCAACCCCGCCTCGCCTCCCGCAGCCAGCCACCCAAGCACAGGAGGCATCGCTCCGGGAATCGCACCAATCGTTGTGCAGAAGGCAGTCACACGCTTCAACGGAGTGTAAACACACACGTAAGTCAACATGGTCAGGACAGATGCGATACTTGTCAACGGATTGGCCACCCACCACAGCAGCAGCCCACCCACAACAGACATCGCAATCCCGAACACTGCCCCTTCAAGCACCGAAACCCGGCCACTCGCCACGGGACGGCGCTCCGTCCGACTCATAAAGCGATCACTGCCGGACTCCCAAACCTGATTCAAAACGCTTGAGGCAGCCACCAGGAAACAGATCGATGGAACGGTCACCAGTGCCTTCAGCCAGTCCACAGACTCCGATGACGCCAGCACGAAACCCGCCAGCACTGCAACAGCAGACATGACCACAATTCTTGGCCGTACCATCTGAGCGTAATCGGACAATCGCCCGGGCAATGGCGTCGCAACAACCCCTTCCACTCCGCCAGCAACCACTGCACTCATGCGACGCTCCCCCTACGCAAGGGTTCAA